>CAZAIO010000023.1:9688-26403 GCA_964485235.1 uncultured Dehalococcoidales bacterium | reverse complement strand
GGAGCTGATGGGATTCGAACCCACTACCTTCTGACTGCCAGTCAGACGCTCTCCCAATTGAGCTACAGCCCCCTGTTAATGCAATCCGTAGTCTAGCATAAAAGTCATGTACTGGCAAAGCATGTCATGCGCATACAGTTATCAATGAGGGTTGACAAAATTGTTACAAACAGGTAAATAATGTGTATGTAGCGGTCCATGGGGAATAGAAATGGAAGAATATCTACCGGTAATCATTATAGGGCTCATTGTCATAGGAAGTGCAATTTTCTTCCTTTTGTGCCGATACAAGTAATTTCCGCATATTGTATCAACAAAGACTGCAGATATATGGCCCGGAATACATTATTTCGGGATCTATGTCAGTGTTTAAGCGGTCTCCCGTAAGCATCTTTGCGGTAATCGCTCGCAATGAGGATGATATCGCTGAGCCACCAGATACCGAGGCATCCCAGCGTGATAAGCTTCACTACTGCTGATCGTGTCCTGCCGATGTAAAAGCGGTCGGCGCCTGTAAATCCCAGGAAGAGGGAGAGCAATAGTGCCTTACGCCAGCTTTTCTGTCCTTCCACGTATCACCCCCCGATTCCGAACAGACGTAAAATCGTACCAAGACCGAAATATCCGATATAGGCAACGACGCAATTTTTTACCGTCTTGCCGCTCCAGCAAAGAAAGAAGAACTTGATAAACCCGTACCGCAGCATTCCGGCTATTATGGCAAAAGGGTAAAACAGAGGATTGATGATCGCGGACATAAGAAATATCGATAGACCGCCGCGATGGTTGATCCACGTTTCGAACCTCGACGCAAAGCGTGGCGTATAGGCTTTCAATGTACCATGTCCTCCATATCCTGTGAGATAGATGGTCATACTGCCTATGGCTTCTCCGAGGCCTGCTACGGCACCGACTATTGCCGGATTTAAAATACTTCCCAGTGTAAATACGACCAGAAGTCCGGGCACCGGAATAATGATTGTTGCTCCGGCAAGGATGCTAATAACAAAAACGCCTACATAACCGTACTGCTGGGCACTTTGTATATAGTCCCAGAAAATGATCACGGCGCAGCACAGGCCGATGGTTACGGCTAATGCTGCACCGCTGATCAGAAATCCTTTTATTCTCGATTTTTTCTTTTCTATATCATCTGGTGCAGGGGAATAGCTCATTATGCACTTGTTTTCGCTTTCTTTCTAGATTTTTTTACCTTCGTTGTAGTGAAGGTCAACATATCCCCTTCCACGCCGATATAGACATGGTCCCCCTCTTTGAATTCACCTTTCAAAATGCTATTCGATAAAGGATTTTCCACATAGCGTTGTATCGCACGTCGCAGAGGGCGCGCTCCGTATGCAGGCTCATATCCTTCCTTGAGCAACCAGGACTTTGCTTCTTCGTTGAGTTCGATCTCTATTTTCCGCTCAGCGAGGCGGTCCTGTACTTCTTCGATCAATAGTTCGACGACTTTCTTCAGATTTTCCTCAGACAACGGATGAAATATTATTATATCATCAATTCTGTTGAGGAACTCCGGCCGGAACGTTTTCTTCAAGCCGCTGTCAATGGACGCCGTCAACCGGCGGTCTTCACCCGTTGTCTCGTGCCTGGCAAAACCAATAGCCTGTTTCTGGAACTCCTCGGTGCCGATATTGCTTGTCATTATGATCACGGTGTTCCTGAAATCAACAGTCCTGCCGTGCCCGTCGGTAAGCCTTCCATCTTCAAGTACCTGAAGCAGGATATTGAATACCTCGGGGTGTGCTTTTTCGACTTCATCAAAAAGGATCACACGGTACGGCCTCCGGCGTACCGCTTCGGTCAACTGGCCTGCCTCTTCATAGCCGATATATCCGGGAGGTGCACCCACCAGCCGTGAGACTGTATGCTTCTCCGTATATTCGGACATATCAATGCGTATCATCGAATCCTCGTCATCGAACAGGAATTCGGCAAGGGCTTTTGCAAGCTCCGTTTTTCCCACACCGGTAGGTCCCAGGAAAATGAAACTTCCCACAGGCCGTCTCGGATCTTTTAGCCCGGCGCGGCCTCTCCGTATAGCCTCTGAAACGGCGGTGACGGCTTCTTCCTGGTCTACGATCCTGTCGTGGATCCTATCTTCCATGTTAATGAGCTTTTCTGTTTCTCCTTCAAGCATTCGTGCTACCGGAATGCCGGTCCACTTGGAGATGAGTTCAGCGATATCTTCTTCATGTACCGTGCTGTATATTTTTTCCTTCTGGAGCCATTCCGATTTGGCATCATTATATTCAGCCTCTTTTCTCAGGCGTTCCGCTTTTATCTGTGCGACGTGCTCATAGTCATCCCTCTGAAACGCTGCTTCTTCTTCATGGGACAGGCTCTGTATATCCCTGTCCAGATTTTTAACAGCGGGCGGAGCGCTTTCGATATCGATATGCAACTTGCTGGCTGCCTCATCGATAAGGTCGATCGCCTTATCGGGGAGATACCTGTCAGCAAGGTAGCGCTGGCTCAACTGTGCGGCAGCGACAAGCGCCGCATCGTCGATTTTAATTTTGTGGTGCGCTTCATACCTGGGACGCAGCGCGCGGAGCATTTCGATAGTCGCTTCAATGCTCGGCTCACCCACAAAGATAGGCTGCAAGCGCCTTTCCAGCGCTTTATCCTTCTCTATATGTTCGCGGTATTCGTCCAGCGTGGTTGCGCCAATACACCGGAGTTCTCCACGAGCAAGGGCCGGTTTTAACATGTTGCTCGCGTCGATTGCTCCCTCGGCAGCACCCGCGCCGACGACCATATGCATTTCATCGATGAAAAGGATTATCTCGCCGTCAGACTGGCGTACCTCGTCCATGACTGCCTTGAGCCTTTCCTCGAATTCACCCCGGAACTTGGCGCCGGCAACCAGTGCCGCCATATCCAGTGCTACCACCTTTTTATTTTTCAAAGAATCGGGCACATCTTCAGACGCTATTTTTTGTGCAAGCCCTTCGGCAATAGCGGTCTTTCCAACACCGGCTTCGCCGATGATGACAGGATTGTTCTTGGTCCGGCGGATGAGAATTTGCATAACGCGCTTGATCTCCTCTTCCCGCCCGATCACCGGGTCCAGTTTTCCGGCTGCCGCCAGCTCGGTCAGGTCGCGCCCGTACTTTTCCAGAGAGCGGTACTTGCTTTCCGCTCTCCTGTCTTCTACTCTATGAGTACCTCTCAGTTCTTTGACGGCATCGTATACTTTCTCACGGTCGACGCCCATTTCTTTCATAATGAGCCCTGTTTCGCCCTGCGTCTCGCCGGTAACCGCAATGAGCAGGTGCTCGACGCTGATAAACTCATCTTTAAACTTTTTCGCTTCGCTGTTTGCCCGTTCCAATACTGCGGCCACTCTCGGTGTTGCATAGATCTGCACACCTTCCGATATCTTGGGCATCTCTTCAAGCGCAGCCTGTACACGTCGGAGCATAATATCGGTACTTACTCCGAGCTTATCGAGTACCCGCCTTGCAATGCCCTCCTGTTGCTGTAATAAAGCCAGAAGAATGTGTTCAACATCCCACTGATTATGTTTTTCTCTTTGAGCAATTTCCTGTGATGTAGTGATTATTTCCAGTGCTTGTTCTGTAAATCTTTCAGGTCTCATAATCGCACTCTCCTTTCATCGTATTCATTTCCTTTCAACTATAAAGTAAATAACAACATAACAGCGCCGTCATATATAGGAGAGACAGCGCTTTTAATCTATTTACCGGATATGTAATATCATTATGCTTCTTTTGCCGGTCCCCTCTCCGTTTCCGGTTCATGTTGGCCGAGCTTCTCAATTTCAGCGGTCAATTCATCGATTTCCTGCTGCATATCTCGCATCTTCTTTAACATACGGGTAACTACCTCAACCCCTGCTGGATTGATACCCATATCGCATATAAGCGTTTTGATATGCCGGAGCTGCTCGATATCATTTTCCGAATAATAGCGAACATTGCCCTTGGACCGGAATGGTTGTACCAGTCCGATCTTTTCATAGTAACGCAGCGTATGCGTCTCAATTCCGATGATTTTCGCCGCAATGCTTATTACATATCTCGGTTCGTTCTCCTGTGATTTCATTTTTTCCTCACCTCACTTGCTCTCGCAGCGGTATTATGCTTTCAACGCTCGCAACTGTTCGAAAAGCTCTTTTTCCTTTGCCGTCAGATTTTTAGGCATGACTATCTTTGCTCTGGCAAACAGGTTTCCGAACACCGACTTGTTCAATACAGGCATGCCTTTATTGCTCAGCCGAAAGATGTTACCGTTCTGCGTTTCAGGCGGTATCTTTAATGCCACCTGTCCGTTAAGTGTCGGAACTCTCACTTCGCCCCCGAGTACAGCGGTAAGAAAAGGAACAGGAACGTCCACATAAAGGTCGTTTCCTTTACGCTCGAACATGTTATGCGGAGCCATTTTTACGACGAGATAAAGGTCTCCTTTTCTGCCGTCGTAACCTACCGAACCCTCTCCCGCCAGTCGGATCTTTGAGCCGTCATTCACCCCTTTCGGGATTTTTACCTCGAGTTTTTTAGGTTTAACGATGGCCCCCGTACCGCCGCAGTTCGGGCAGAACTTACTGCGGGATCTGCCTGCCATGCCTGTTCCACCGCAGGTCGGACATGTGTCCTGTATCTGCAATTGAAAGAAGCGAGTGGTCCCTTTATAAGCCTCTTCAAGTGTTACTTCTATCGGGTATTCCACACTGCGAGGTTTTTCTGCATGCTGTGCGGTCCCGGTCCCGGTCCTGCCGCCGAAGCCGTGATAAAGATTATCAAATATACTGCCGATGTCGCCCATATCACCGAAATCGAACGTGGAAGAGTAAGTACGTCCGCTCCCGGACGGGCGACGCCGTGCACCCTGCCCCGCCGAGGTAAACTGGTCGGCATGCTCCCACTGATCCCCATACTGGTCGTATTTCTTACGCTTCTCGGCGTCAGAAAGGACCTGATATGCCTCGTTCACTTCTTTAAATTTTGCCTCAGCCGTGTTATCACCGGGGTTTACGTCCGGATGATATTTTCGTGCAAGCTGGCGGTATGCCTTTTTGATATCTTTTTCCTCTGCACTGCGACTGACGCCAAGTATTTTATAGTAATCTTTTCCAGCCATAATATCCTCACTTAGTGAGATTATAATACAGTTTGACTAAATTGTCAATATAATATCAGGAAATATAACAAAATAATTTTACAATAGTTAACAAATACTGTTAACTTATTGTGATGACGGCCTGATTTAAAAAGTTGTAGCTCATTATCCGGAATACAAATTTTGATAGCTGACCGGGTTATACAGTGCCGTTTGAACGGAGGATGTCCAGAAATTGCTTGACGATTCTTGCTGTTGCTCCCCATATTGTCCTGCCGTCATAGTGGTAAAAGTAGACCGGCATTGGTTTGCCGTTTGAAATTTCGTATTCCTGTCTCAAATTTCTGTCATCGGCAAGTACCGAGAGGGGGACCTCGAAGATATCGACAATCTCAGTCGGATTGGGGATAAAGACATACGGGTACGGTATGATTCCTACATATGGTGAAATGATGAAGATCGATGTCGTTGTAGGAATATCGTCAAGTTCGCCTATGATAACAGTGTCTTCCGGCTTCAACCCTATTTCTTCCCAGCTTTCCCGTAGTGCGGTATCGAGCAGGCTTGAATCGTCTTCACTGTACGTACCGCCGGGGAAAGACACCTGTCCTTTATGGTAGCCAACTTCGTTGCTTCTCTGTGTAAAAAGCATGTAGTACTCACCGCCTTTTTCGAACAAGGGCATGAGCACTGCCGACTTTATTCTCGCATCACAACGGATGTAGTTTTTTTTATGTGTGGCCAGCGCTTTTCTTATAATTTCTTCCATGACACTAAATTAATCATACATCACTGTCAACGGTCTATACAAACACACCGATGCGATGGGATGGTATGGAGAGGTATTGCCAGGGGCGAGTAAAACAGGTTTATTAAATTGATGAAAATCAGGTACCTGTAATGCCCTGTTTTCTGATCGCCACAGGTGAAATTTGCATGATGCGTATTTTATTGTCTATACTGAAAGGTTGAGGCATATTGAATGGCTATTAAAGGTGATTATTATGAAATACTCGGCGTATCGAGGAATGCCAGCGGCGAGGAAATAAAGAAGGCATTTCGTAAACTCGCTTTCCAATATCATCCCGACTATAACAGCGGACCTGATGCGGAAGACAAGTTCAAAGAGATCAACGAAGCATATCAGGTGCTCTCGGATGGCGAAAAGCGTGCTTATTATGACCGTTTCGGACAAGTGAGCGATGCGAACTGGCCGTCCGGTTTTGAAGGGTTTGGCTTTGGCGGGCTGGGAGATATTTTCGACGCCTTTTTCGGTGGTGCTACTGCTACTCGAACGCGGCGGGCCCCGAAAAGGGGGTCTGATTTAAAAACGGAAATTTCACTTACATTCGAGGAAGCCGTCTTCGGTGTTGAAAAAGAAGTAGATATCTGGAGAGTGGAGACCTGTTCTGTCTGCCATGGTACAGGCGCCAGTCCAGGAACAAAGCCTGTAAAATGTACGGAATGTGAAGGAAGCGGTCAGGTACGGCGGGTTAGCCAGAGTATCTTCGGTCGTTTTGTTCAGGTAGTCGTATGTCCGCGTTGTGACGGTGAGGGTACCATTATCAATGAGTATTGCCCGCAGTGTAAGGGAGACGGGAGACAGAAGGTAAGGCGAAATATTAAAGTGCCGGTCCCTGCCGGTGTGAGCGAAGAACACCCTATGTGTATAAAAGGAGAAGGATCTGCCGGAATATACGGCGGCGGCCCCGGTGATATATATGTGTCATTTTCAATCCAACGACATGACCTGTTTGTGCGTAATGGTAACGATATTTTCTGTGAACTGGAAATAAATTTCGCGGAGGCTGCTCTCGGTACTACAGTTGAAGTGCCGACGCTTTATGGCGATGTAACGCTTAAGATTCCTGCCGGGACCCAGGACGGGAAGGTGTTTCATCTGAAAGGAAAGGGAGTACAGCGAATCGACGGACATGGAAAAGGCAGTCAACTTATAGGCGTACGTGTGGTCACACCGCAATCTCTGGATAAAGAGCAGAAAAAAATATTCGAAACGCTTGCCCAGTCATTGCCAGGGGCTAAAATTTCCGATGCAATGCGAAAAGGAAAAACAGACCGGGGCAGGTATTCGTTCGATTAAGGCTTATACCTTTGCTTCGGGCTTCAGTCCGTCACGGAACCGGACCATTATTTCCGCCGGCGGCAGTGAATCGAACAGCACGCTGTAGACCATATTTATAATCGGCGCTTTAAATTTCATGTTTCGTGCCAGGCGATACGCGGCTACCGTGGTATCGATCCCCTCGGCGATATTTAACATCGATGCCTTTACTTCAGGTAACGGAATACCCTGGGCAACTCTGAATCCTACATAATGGTTTCTACTCAGGTTTCCGGCACAGGTAGTGATCAGGTCTCCTAATCCGGCGAGCCCGTAAAATGTGGATGGAAGGGCTCCCAGCGCAGTCCCGAGCGATACAACTTCATCCCATCCGAGCGTGATGAACGTTGCTTTGGCATTATCGCCAAGCTCCAGCCCATCGACCATCCCTGCTCCCAGTGCGATTACATTTTTCAATGCACCGCAAAGTTCGACACCGATCAGGTCGCTGCTGGTGAATATATGAAAATCAGGCGCATTAAACAGGTTTCTCGTTCTTTCGGCGATGCCGGCATTTATAGAGGCCACGACGGATGTTGCCGGAAGCCCGAGATTGATCTCTTTTGAAAGATTGGGTCCTGACAGACAACATATATGTTCAGGGGATGTTGCTTCGATCTCCTCGGATAATATTTCCGACATTCTCTTTCCTGTATCAGCTTCCAGTCCTTTTGCCAGGTTGACCAGTATCATATGCTCCGTAATATCGTTATGGAACTGTTTGGCCGTTTCACGGAGGTTCTGTGCGGGCACCGCCCATATCACAAATTCCGCGGAGTCGACGACATCACTTATCGAAGTGCGATAAGTGATATATTTGACATAATCATGATCAACAGATAAGTTACAAAGTTCGTCCCGGAGTGCAGCGGCTTTATCTTCAGTCTTTGCCCAGACTGAGGTAGCGATCTTTTTTCTGGCGAGCAGTCTGGCGATTGTATTTCCCCAGGTTGTAGCTCCAACAATTGCAACAGTGGTCATGGCTTCCGATAGTATAATTTAAGTGATGTTCAAGAGTCCAGCTTTTTACCGTTATCGCCGAGCTGTATTTTTAACTCTGTGCCTGATTGGAGACGTTGAATATTGCGGCGATGTTGAACAATGATAACAATTGCTGCGAGCAGGCTGTACACGAGATAAACAGGGGGAGTATTGAAAAAGATAATAAGAAGCATTTGGAGGATAAGGATTCCCAGTGCCGCGAGGATGGACCCCCTGGACATATACCGTGTAATGAATACGGTGGCAAACAGGATTGCAGCACCGAATGCGACCGCTATCGGGCTCATCGCCAGCCAGCCGCCGAAATATGCCGCAACCCCTTTTCCGCCGCGAAATTTAATATAGATCGACCAGTTATGTCCTGCCATGACCGTCATAGCGGCAACCACATGAGCGATCTGCCAGTTGACGGGATAGGAACCCACCATGATGAAACTTTCGCCCATGATTACTTTTGCGAGCGTGACCGCAATGAATCCCTTTAACACGTCGAGAAACAGTACCAGGAGTCCGGCTTTTGTTCCTACCGTGCGCAATACATTGGTGCTTCCGATATTGCCGCTGCCGTGCTCCCTGATATTTACCTTGCCTAACCACCGGGCTATGATAAGTCCGAACGGGATCGCTCCCAGAAAGTAGGCGAGAAGAATGATTATAATGAATTTTACGATTACAATTGTCATGCTACCTGCTGCGCTTTTCCCGGCCTTCGCCGTGGAGCTTTTTTAAAGATAAGATTGAGCGACGTGCCGAAAAATCCGAATGTCTGCCGGAGTTTATTTTCCAGGTAACGCTTGTAAGAAAAATGCACCAGCGCCGGATCGTTCACCAGGAAAATAAAGCTCGGAGGATTGGTCCCGTCCTGATAAGCACGGATGATGTCAAGCCGTCTTGTCCCTTTTCTCGGCGGTGCATGGTCTTCCATTGCCTGCTTCACCAGTTTGTCGATTACAGAGTTCGGCAACTGTTTCTGCCGTTCCGACCATATTTCCAGAGCGTTCGAGAGCACCTGTTCGATACCACGCCCGTATTTTGCCGATGTGAATAGTACGGGCGAGTGTGAAATAAATTTCAACCGTTCTCTTGCCATTTCCGCGTAGTATTCCTCCTGCTGGTCTGAAATAAGGTCCCATTTATTGACCACTACAATCATACCTTTATATGCTTCTTTTATATAACCGGCTATATGTGTATCCTGTGCGGTAATGTACTCTGTCGCATCGATAATCAGCAGCGCGATATCGCAATTGTTGATTGCGCGCAGTGAACGGATCAGGCTGTAATAGTCTATTCCGGTCCCCGCATATTTACGGCGGCGAATACCCGCTGTATCAATTAATATAATATCCTGTCCTTTGTAATTATACAGTGTATCTGTTGAATCGCGTGTCGTTCCCGGCACGGAATCCACGATTGCTCTTTCTTTGCCGGTTATCGCGTTAAGGAGCATCGATTTGCCGGCATTGGGCCTGCCTACTATTGCCAGTTTTAGTATTTCCGGGTTTGGGATTTCAGGTTCAACGACCGGCAAACGGGAAATAATCGCATCTACAAGCGTATTTATGCCGCGATCATGATGGGCGCTTATCGGAAAAGGTGTCCCCAGTCCTATGGTGTAGAAATCGCCGAGCTGGTTTGCGATCTGTACGGTATCCGCTTTGTTTACCGCAACCACTACCGGCTTGTCACGTTTACGCAGCCGTTCGGCAATATCAAGGTCGGTCGCGATCAGTCCTTCCCTTATATCCATCAGGAAGATGACCACGTCCGCTTCGGACAGAGCTGCATCGACCTGTTCTTTCACCTTCCGGTCAATTGAGGACTCGGATATTGGCTCAAGTCCGCCCGTATCGATCAGCGTTACCTCGTGATCCTGTAAGGATGTATCTGCGAATATACGGTCTCTTGTTGTTCCCGGATGGTCTTCGACGATCGCTATCCGTTTTCCGACCAGACGATTGAACAATGTGGACTTGCCGACATTGGCTCTGCCTACTATAGCTATAACGGGCTTCATAATATTGCGTACTTATTGTGCTGCTCTCGGGTAGTCTGTTCCCCGGTGCATTGATAGAATATCATGTGTTATTTTTCACGTCCACTTTACCCGAACAGCTCTGCAAGCAACGCTTTTTGAGCGTGGAGCCTGTTTTCAGCCTGGTCGAAAACGACCGAATGGGGATCGTTGACCAGTCCCTCAGAAATCTCCTCGCCGCCGTGAGCAGGAAGCGGGTGCATAAAAATGACATCACTTTTTGCGATTGAGAGAAGGTCCGGGTCTATACGGTACCCGGAAAATACTTTACGGCGTTTTTCCGCTTCGTCTTCCTGTCCCATGCTGGTCCATACATCCGTATACAGTACGTCGGCATCCCGTGCCGCCTGGTGCGGATCGGTCATGATCGCGATAGTGCTTCCTGAAATCACCGCGTATTTTTTCGCTCTGTCCATTATCTCCCTATTGATCTCGTATCCCGGCGGACAGGCAATTCGAAAATGAGTACCGAGCTGTGCCGCGGCAAGTATAAGGCTGTTTGCGACGTTATTCCCGTCGCCGATATATGTCAGGATGACATTACGGTAGCCGCCTTTCTTCTCCCTGATTGTGAGCATATCCGCGAGTGCCTGACAGGGATGCTCAAAATCGGAAAGCGCGTTGACTACCGGCACGCCTGAACACTCGGCGAGCACCTGTATCGTGTGATGTGAAAAAGTCCTGGCAATAATGCCGTCCACATACCGGCCGAGCACTTTTGCTACGTCCTGTGCCGGTTCCCTTTTGCCGATGCCTACTTCGGCAGGTGAAAGATACAGGCAATACCCTCCCAGTTCATGTATTGCGATTTCGAAGCTCACCCGCGTTCGCAGAGAAGGCTTTTCAAAAAGGAGTGCGATTTCCTTCCCTGAAAGCACCTGGGGCGCCTTCGTTTTTTTCATTTCTAACGCTTTATCGAGGAGCTTTTCCGTTTCACCGGGTTCGATATCGGAAATGGAAAGCACGTGCCTGGTTTTCATTATTATTCCTTGAAATTGGTCTACAGTATAGCATGATTGTCAATATGATATATAATGGACTTGTTTTTATCAAAGTCCTCAACGTAAAGGCAGTTATATGGCAGATGAAAGACGGTTATTGTTACTTTTTGACGGCAATGCCCTGGTACACAGGGCTTTTCACGCATTACCTCCATTGACCCTTTCAGGTACGGGGGAGATGATCAATGCCGTGCGGGGATTCGCAAGCACGTTGCTCAAGCTCTGGAACGACGTAAAGCCAAGCCATTGGGGAATTGCCTTCGACTTACCGGAGCCGACTTTCCGGCATAAGAAATTTGCCGATTACAAAAAACAACGGCCGGCAACACCGGCCGAGCTGGTGAGTCAGATAAAACGGGTGCATCAGGTAACGGACGCGTTTCATATTCCATCATTTGAAGTTCCCGGTTTTGAAGCTGACGATATCCTTGGTACGCTGAGCCGCCAGGCTAAACAGCAGGGTATCGATACTATCGTGGTAACAGGCGATAATGATATATTGCAGCTTGTATCTCCCGGTGTGAAGGTCATGACCCCGAAACGCTCTTTTGGCGAGACTGCACTTTATGGTGAAAAAGAAGTCTACGAGAAATATGCAATCAGTGCCGGACAATTAATAGACCTCAAGGCGCTGACCGGCGATCCATCGGACAATATTCCGGGTATTCGCGGTATTGGAGAGAAAACAGCGGTGAAACTGCTGCAGCAGTTTCACACCATGGAAGGTATCTATGAACATATAGAAGATGTGCAACCGGAAAGGGTCAGGGAGCTACTGAGACAGGGAAAGGCGCAGGCAATGGGAAACAGGGAGCTGGTTACCATAGTCACCGATGCACCGGTAACACTCGATCTTGAATCCTGCCGGGTCAGCGCTTATGAAAGACAGCGGGTCGTCGACCTCTTTCGTGAACTCGGTTTTGTCAGGTTGCTGCCGAGTTTACCGGATGACGGCAGCAATGAAAAAGCGGTTTCCGTCAGTGAAACGGTTATAGACCTGAAATACCACGTAGTTGAGACTGAAACCGCTCTCGATACGCTTGTATCGCAGCTCCGATCTGCCGGTGAATTCGCAATCGATACAGAGACATCCGCAACGAATGCTATGATTGCCGACCTCGTCGGTATTTCTGTAGCGTCCACGCCGGGAGAGGCGTTTTATATACCGGTGGGACACCGGACGTTGAGCGAGATAACTCAGCTTCCTCTCTCGAAAGTCGTGGAAAAATTACAGCCGCTGCTAACGGATGATTCCATCGCAAAGGTAGCGCAAAATGGCAAATACGACATGATCGTGCTGGGCAGGCACGGGCTTCCGTTTGAAACATTGCAGTTCGATACCATGATCGCGGCACATCTGGCCGGTGAAAAAACACTCGGTTTGAAAGCGCTCGTTTTTAACAAGCTCGGCATAGAGATGACGCCTATTACCGATCTGATCGGCAAGGGGGCGAAACAGCTATCCATGGCCATGGTGGATATCGCACAGGCATCAGACTATGCCTGCGCCGATGCCGATATGACGCTCAGGATAAAGCAAATCATGGAGGAAGAGCTTGTTAAAGAGCAGTTGTGGGACTTGTTCAAGGAAACGGAAATGTCCCTGGTCCCGGTGCTGGTGGTCATGGAACGGAACGGAGTAGCTCTCGACGCGGAACAATTGAAGAGTATGTCCGTGAGTATGGGTGAGGAACTTAAAAGACTCGAAAGCGAAATATACAATGATGCCGGACGTTCGTTCAATGTGAACTCTTCCCAGCAGCTCGCTGTTGTATTGTTCGAAGAGCTGAAACTTTCCAAACCGCGCAAAACAAAAAGCGGTTATTCAACCGATGCCTCGGTACTTGAAGAACTACGCGGGTCACATCCTGTAATCGAGCGTATTCTGGAATACCGGCAGATCGCCAAATTGAAATCGACCTATACAGATTCACTTCTTTCTTTGATCAATCCGGAGACCGGACGGGTGCATACGAGCTATAATCAGGCGGGCACCAGTACCGGACGGCTGTCTTCGAGTGAGCCCAATTTACAAAATATTCCGGTGAGAGGAGAAATGGGGAGGAAGATCAGGAAGGCGATTGTCGCTCAGCCGGGCTGGTTCCTTATTTCGGCTGACTATTCGCAAATCGACCTGAGAGCATTGGCGCACCTGTCGGGAGACAGGGAGCTTATCGATACCTTTTTACGGGATGAAGATGTGCACACCGCCACTGCTTCACGTATATTCAACGTCTCTCCGGGTGAGGTTACTGCGGATATGCGACGGGTGGCAAAAACGGTCAATTTCGGCGTTATTTATGGGATGAGCGAGTACGGGCTGGAACAGGCGACGGAATTTAACAGGGCGGAAGCTGCGCAGTTTATCGCCTCATATTTTGAGAAATATCCCGGAGTACGTCGCTACCTCGAGCAGACGAAACAACAGGCTAGAGATACGGGCTATGTGAGTACGGTCCTGGGTAGACGCAGGTATATTCCCGAAATTAACTCGACAAACCGGCAGATACGCGAAGCCGCAGAGAGAATGGCGATCAATATGCCGGTACAGGGGACTTCTGCGGACATCATCAAGCTTGCCATGATCCATCTTCACCGTGAAATGAAACAGGAACGCCTCAAGAGCAAGATGATCCTGCAGGTGCATGATGAACTGGTGTTTGAAGTCCCTCCTGAAGAGCTGGATACGATGAAGTCGCTTGCCATGAATTTAATGCAGCAGTCCATGAAGCTCGATGTGCCCTTGAAAATAGATCTCAAGACCGGCAGGAACTGGGGAGAAATGGGCTAAAGCCCGGCACGGCTATATAGGCTACGGTGTGGCCTGTTGAAGTTCTTCTAATGCACTGGCAGCCAGGTCCCTGATATGCGGGTCATTTGAATTGTCCACACAGTACTTGAAATCGCTTATTGCGTTTTCTATCTGTCCCTTATATACAAAGGCAAAGCCTCTGAAAAGATACGGCTGGATAAGCGTGGGGTCGAGTTTAATTGCCTGATTGCAATCTGCGATCGCGCTATCCAGTTCCCCTTTTCCGCTCAAAGCAAGGCCGCGAATTGCGTATGTAGTTGCCATATTCGGATCGAGCTCCAAAGCCTTATTACAGTCTGCGATGGCCATGTCGAATTCATTTCGGCTTGTATATGCCGCGGCACGGTTACTGTATGCTTCGGCGGACTTCGGGTCAAGGGTGATTGCTTTATCGAAATCGCTGATTGCATTATCGAACTCATAAAGGCCGCTATATGCCAGCCCGCGATTATTGTATGCCTGGGCAAGAGAGGGGTCCAGTTCAATTGCCCGGTTAAAGCTGGAGATCGCCTCGGTAAACTGGCCTTCACCGGCATATGCAAAACCGACATTGTTATATGCCCGGGCGAGTTCGGGGTCCAGCTCTATAGCCTTGAGACTGTCAGAGATAGCCTTATCGAATTCCTTGAGCTTATTATACGCACCGGCGCGGCCGCTATATGCTGCCGCAAGGTCCGGATTGGCATCGATTGCTCCTGTGTAAGCGGTTACGGCATCTTCCCATAAGCCCTGCGAATAATAGTTGTCACCCTGTGACAACAACTGCTCAGCGGGGTCAACAGAACTCTTGCAGCCCGTCAACGGTATGATGAGCAGAGAAATGAGAATAAAGACCGTTATAATTTGTCCGAAAAGATGAATGGTGCGCTTTATTGTGGCGGGTACACTATGAATGTTCATAAGATTATTATACTTGACGTATATCTTGTTGCTCAAATGAGCGTATGTACGATACACATTTTCTTCTTTTATGGTACAGTACGGATAGTATGATTAAGCGAGGTGGGAACGAATGCCTGAATTGCCTGAAGTCGAGACAATAAAGAACGAACTCTCGCGCGGCATCGCGGGACTGCGTTTTTCCGATATTATCGTGCGGGACGCCAAGCTGGTACAACAACCTGCTATAGAGCTGTTTTGCTCGGAGTTGAAAGGCAGGACTGTTCATGGGATTGCCAGACGGGGCAAATATCTGATTTTCAACCTGTCCGGCGGGAAGGTACTGGTGTTGCATCTTATGATGTCGGGGTCTCTTCTTTTGAATCCGGACAAAAAGTATGATCGTTCCGCCCGGGCGGTCTTTTGTTTCGACAGCGGTGACAGGTTTCTTTTTATCGACCGTCGGAGATTTGGCAGAGCATGGTTGTCCGACGATGCAGAGCCGATAGTCGGTAAACTGGGGATCGACCCGTTTGATACCGGGTTTACCGTAGACTGGTTTGCAGAAGTCCTGCGCGGGCATGATATGCCTATCAAGGCTTTTTTACTGGATCAAAGCTACATAGCGGGGATCGGTAACATGTATGCTGATGAAGCGCTGTATGAAGCCCGCATACATCCGGTGAAAAAAGCGAACAACCTGTCGATGAAACAAATAAAGGCGCTTCACACTGCGATTATAAGTGTTTTAACCGCTGCAATCGATAGAAAAGGCGCCAGTGTGGATACTTATATGCGTCCCGGGGGTGAGCCGGGTTATGCCCATTTCGATTTCAGGATTGCCCACCGGCGCGGTGAGGCGTGCATGCGGTGCGGGACTCCTGTCCGGAGAATTGTCGTGAGGAACCGCGGCACCTATTTTTGTCCTCATTGCCAAAAGCAGTGATATGCGATAGCATGTTTACATACCGGAGCCTCAATAGTAAATAAAAGAGGGATATTTATGTAATAATTTGGGGTTGTTGAAAAAAGAAAAAGGGGGTGCGTATATGAAAAAGTTACTATTCGTTGTGCTTTCGTTCCTGCTTATAATTCCGACGTTGTTGATTCAATGTACAATCGCGGTTCCTACTGTGACAACCGAGGAGCCGAAATGCTCTGACAATTGTAAATGTTTAACGGTAGAAGAGGCGAAGAAAGCCGGTTATGAACTCTGTAATGGAAAACTAACGGAATGCGGGTATGACGAAAACAATAATGTTATGTACTGCTTCCAGCCGCGGGAGACGAAATGTCCGACCGGATGCCGGTGTTTGACCGAGGCGGAGGCGAAAGAGTACGGCTATCCATTATGCAACGGGCAGCGGACGCAATGTGGTACTGATGTAAGCGGAGTCGCGATGTACTGCTTCGAGTCGCTGGAGACGAAATGTCCGACCGGATGCCGGTGTTTGACCGAGGCAGAGGCGAAAGAGTACAGCTATCCATTGTGCAACAAGCAGTATACACGATGCGGCACGAACGCAAACGGTTTGGCGATGTATTGCTTTGAGGCACAGGAGACCAAATGTCCAACCGGTTGTACTTGTATGAGCGAGGTAAAGGCAAAAGAGGCGGGATATACATTGTGCAACGGGCAGAAGGTGCAATGCGGTACCGATTCAAGCGGAGCAGCCTTATACTGTTTTGAGCCGTACGAGGTAAAATGTCCAACCGGTTGTACTTGTATGAGCGAGGTAAAGGCAAAAGAGGCGGGAT
>CAZAIO010000023.1:0-9588 GCA_964485235.1 uncultured Dehalococcoidales bacterium | reverse complement strand
AAATGTCCAACCGGTTGTACTTGTATGAGCGAGGTAAAGGCAAAAGAGGCGGGATATACATTGTGCAACGGGCAGAAGGTGCAATGCGGTACCGATTCAAGCGGAGCAGCCCTGTACTGTTTTGAGCCGTACGAGGTAAAATGTCCGACAGGATGCCAGTGTCTGACTGAAGTTGAAGCTAAGCAGTACGGTTATACATTATGCAACGGGCAGAGGACACAATGCGGTACGAATGCAAACGGTTTGGCGATGTACTGTTTTGAACCGCAGGAAGTGAAATGCCCGACCGGGTGTGAGTGTATAACCGAGGTACAGGCCAAGAAGTACGGCTATACATTATGCAACGGACAAAAGGTGCAATGCGGCACCGATTCAAGCGGAGTAGCATTATATTGTTTCCAGAAACCGGTGGAGGAAAACAAGGTCGCGAGGATTACGGTCTCTCCGGAACAGGACTCGAGACTGATCGAGCTGCAGCATACTATTACTATCGTGGTGTATGACTCCAATGGGAAAACAGTGCCGGGTAAAACGCTGAAAATAGTCCATAGCGGCGCACAAAGTATCGGTCCTGTGTACTTTGTGACCGGATCTAAAGGTTCCTATGATTATACTTATACCGGTTATTATACCGGTACAGAGAAGATAACGGTGACCGCCGACGGCGTGTCAGCTGTAGCATATGTAGAATGGTACACCATGGCTGATTTGAAAAAACAGTAAGGAATATATAAAAGCAGCCCGGATATTTATATCCGGGCTGCTTCTTGCGTTCAGTTTAGTTTGTTCAGTGCCTGCTTTATGCGTTTCATGCTTGTTTCTTTGCCCAGCACTTCCATTGTTTGAAATAACGGCGGTGTAGCAGTTTTACCGGTTATTGCCGTCCTCAGCAGTCCGAAGAGCACGCCGGTCTTGACTTCGAGTTCTGTGGCAAGCGGACGGAGCAACTCTTCGAGTGGTACGGAAGCCCAGTCTTTCAGCGTTTCCAGTTTTTCAGCGGCGGTCTGCAAAATGGAAAATGCCTGCGCAGCATCGAGTTTGCCCAGCAATGTATTCAACTCATAGTCGATCTCGTCGACAAAGAAAAAATCGGTGAGTGACGTGATCTCAGCCAGCGTCCGTGCTCTTTCCTGTATCAGGGGCATGATATGTTGTACATAAGCCCTGTCCAGGGGGCGGCCTACGGTTTCCGGCAGGTCTTTTTCAAGAAACGGAATAGCACGGTCTGCAAGGTCGTCTATACTTAAATTGCGGATGTAAATACCGTTCATCCAGTCGAGTTTCTCGTTGTTGAAAACCGCTGCTGTTTTACTCACCCTGTCAAGTGTGAAGTTTTTGATGATCTCATCGCGTGAGAGCAGCTCTGTTTTATCATCCAGCGACCAGCCCAGCAATGAAAGGAAATTTATCATTACCTCCGGTAAGTATCCTCTGTTCCTGTACTCATCGATCGCTGTTGCGCCATGACGCTTGCTCAATTTCGAACGGTCCGGTCCCAGGATCATGGGCAAATGAGCAAATGCGGGCGGTTGCCAGCCTACTGCCTGGTATAGCAGAATATGCCGCGGTGTGCTCGAGACCCATTCGTCACCTCTGATGACATGTGATATTTCCATTATATGGTCGTCTATTATATTAGCCAGGTGATAGGTCGGGTAGCCGTCTGATTTGAGCAGAACGAAATCATCGAGTACCCTGTTTTCAAAGACTATTTCACCTCTTATCAGGTCATTGAAGGGAGTCTGCCCGTCGAGAGGAGACTTGAAGCGGACAACGGGGGTTATACCGCTCGTTTCCATTTCTGCTTTCTGATTTGCGGTCATATCGCGGCAATACCGGTCGTAGCCCGGGGGCTCTTTGCGTTTCGCCTGTTCGCGGCGTACCTCTTCAAGGCGCTCGGGTGAACAGTAACACAGATATGCTTTGTCTTCCTTTACGAGCTGGTCTGCTATTTCTTTGTAGTATTGCAGTCGTTGTGACTGAAAGTACGGGCCTTCACTCCAGTCCAGGCCGAGCCATTGCAGGCTTTCCATTATCATATCGACGGCGCCCTCTACTTTCCGGGCGGTGTCAGTATCTTCGATACGCAGAATGAACGTGCCGTTATGGTGTTTTGCGAAGAGCCAGTTGAAAAGAGCAGTCCTGATATTTCCAAGGTGGGGGTAGCCGGTAGGGCTTGGCGCAAAACGCACCCTTACCGGTCTGGTAGAATTATCCAATTTCATCTCCTGCGAATTTTTCAGTGAGGATTACCTGTCGAACAGGTAGCTTAACTACATATGTATCTGCAATTTTGTCATGTAAGCCCTGCTTTTTTTTATCAAATCCCACCCACACGAAACCGATGCCTATCGTAAATATACATAGTATATATCCGGTAAAGCGGAGCAATGCATAGGTCAGCGTAAGCGGTGAGCTGTCCGTCCTGATTATCTTTATACCCATGATCATTTTTCCCGGCGTCTGTCCTCTCCATGCCCAGAATCCGGTGAAATATACGATAATAATAAACCATGCTACGCAGCTTGTTGCGAAATATGAAAGTATCCAGAAGGTCGTTAATGTCGTGAACTCCAGGACTAATCTATACAGGGCAAACAGAAATAATGCGATAATAATAACGTCGATTACGCCTGCGCCGAGTCTAATCCAAAAGCCAGCGTATTCTAAAGCAAATTCCTCTGGCTTCTTCTGCAATCCATGCTCCTTTTATAACGGTATAGAAATGAATATCATTGCTTTTTCCGTGAAGAAGGGCAGCATGCAATACTGATGACCACTCAGTTCGCAAAGTACCGGGAAAGCCAAGGACTTCATACAACGACCGATAAAATTTATTTCTTGGTGAGGATGCGGTACAAACCCTCAAGCTGACTTAGATGCTTTTTCAGTCGTTCGACGAGCTGTTCAGCCTGTCTTAAAGCGCTTCTGGTGTCTTCCATCTCGGTATTAACCTTAAACAGTATCTCGTTTTTCCGGACACCCAGGTCGCCTTCGAACATGGCGAGGTCTTTTAGCTCAGCGCTGCTCCCCATAATATTGGAGAGCAGGTCATCCTCTCTTCCCAGTTGTTCCTTTTTCAGTTCGCCAAAAGATTTGTCTTTGTTAAACATATCTGTACCCTGCGCTCTTTACAATGTAGCATATTACCGAGCAAATAAGCAATAACTGACATAAATTTTCAGCTTGTCAACTACCGCGTAGAGATTTCAATACCTGTATCAGGTCATCCGGCAGGTCACAGGAGAATTCCTGTACAGATCCGTCCGATGGCAGCGCGAACCTTAATCTGTACGAGTGGACGAACTGACGGCTGATGTCAGGCGATTTTCTGCCGTAAACCCTGTCGCCTGCGACCGGATATCCTATAGCAGCAAGGTGTACCCTTATCTGGTGTGTTCTGCCGGTTTCAATGGAAACGTCAAGCAAAGTGTAATGGTCGAGATATTCCTTTACCGTATAGAGAGTCCGGGCGTAGCGTCCTGTTTCGACGATTGCCATCCGCTTGCGATGATAAGGATCCCGTCCGATGGGTGCTTCGATTATCCCTTTCTCCGGTTCAAGCTTTCCGTGTACGAGCACGATATACCGCTTGGATACCGAACGGGTTTTAAACTGATTGATAAGGTTCTGTTGTGCCGCGGAGTGCTTGGCGATTATCATAAGTCCCGATGTATCTTTGTCGAGCCTGTGGACTATGCCGGGTCTCATGGAATCATCGAACCCGGCGAGGTCAGGATAATGTGCCAGCAAAGCGTTGACCAGGGTGTGGCTGGTATGTCCCGGTGCTGGATGCACCGTCATGCCTGCCGGTTTGTCCAGCACAATAATATCGTCATCCTCATACACTATCTTTAACGGGATCGGTTCGGCAGTAAGAGTGCTTTCCTCCTGTGGAGGAAAGGTAATCTCTACCGTATTTCCGGCATGAAGCTCCTGACTTGCTTTCGTTCCGCAGCCGTTTACCAGTATAGAACCCTGTCGAATAAGCTTTTGAATGACAGCGCGGGATAGTTCGGGATATTTCATCGCGAGATATTTATCAAGGCGAATACCCGATATATCGACGAGCACGGTTTCAGTTTCCGGGCTATGACGGATGGCTTTCCCCCACGATCATTTCACGGATAATAAAAATGATCAGCACAATAACGCCGGTAGAGATAGCGGAATCTGCTACATTAAATGCGGGCCAGTAGAAATCGCCCCAGAGACGAACATAGATGAAATCGGTCACGGAACCGAAACGTACGCGGTCGATCAAGTTACCTGTTGCGCCTCCAAGTACCAGACCGAGCGCGATGCAACCTAATATACTCGTCTGTGCAAAATAGCGAAAGAATAATACTATGGCAATGAGACCGGCGAGGCCGACCAGCAGGAGCAGGAAACTATGGTCCGTAAATATTCCGAATATAGCGCCCGTATTCCGGATGTGTATTATAAGAATCCGCCAGATCTCCGGCAGAGATTCGCCCACAGCCAGATGCGACATTATCCAGAATTTGCTCGCCTGGTCGAGTGCTACAACGAAGGCAGCGATGAGCAGGAAAATCAACCAACGTTTCACGCTGCTACCTTATCCAGTCCCTCTGGTCTTTTTTGCCAAGTTGGCTTTACAGGCAAGACAAAGATTTGCGTATGGGAGTGCCTCCAATCTTCCGCTTTTGATCGCTTGTCCGCAATTGTCGCAGGTGCCATATGTGCCGTTATCTATTTTTTCCAACGCGTGGTTAATCTGGGCGAGCATATCGTTGATCTGACGTTCCATTGCCAGCCTTTTTTCAAGTTCAATTACCCCGGTTGCCTCTTCCTCTCGCTTACCGTAAGGACTCCCTTCCCTTTTCTCTTCCGATGTCGGCGCTTCACTGTTGATCTGGTCTAGTTCCCGGGTTAACCGTTCTTTCTCTTTAATTAAAAGGTTATATTGTTCTTTAAAATCCTGCATAACAAATGTCCGAAAGATATATGACAATTATTCTATCTTATGAGATTGCGGAAAGCAATGAGCATGGTTGCATAAACCATGTTTATCGAAGACATAAAGGCATGTGAAGATCAGTCGAGCATCAGGCGAAGCTGACGGATCGTATTGACCGATTTGCTCTGCCAGTGATTGTTGGCAAATACGAAAGTGGTCGCAGCCCTGATATCGAGCTTGTGAATCCGCGGCAGCCATTCCTGAAGCTCTTCCACCGAATATTCATAATCGTACCGTTCATATGCCTGCTCATGTTGCCACCATTTGGCAGCATTTCTTCCGTGAAATCGCACATAAGCGATGTCTCCGGTCACTTCGGCGACAGGAGGTACCAGTTTCGGCAGTCTGGGTTCGTCCACGCAGCAGAAGCCGAGATTATGCCTTCGCAGCCAGTCGAAGGTATCAGGTTTAAGCCATTCTGCGTTACGGAATTCGATTACGACAGGAACGGACGCCATCTGCTCCCTGAACCGCTCGATATAACCTTTGTTTTCGCTGTTGAAATGAAAGCTGTAAGGAAACTGGGCAAGCACACAACCGAGCTTTCCGGAATCAATGAACGGCTGAAGCATTTCCATGAAAGCCCGGAATACGTCTGCATCTCCGGTCTGCTGGTGCGTCATTTCCTGATTTGCCTTGATGGCAAACAGGAAACCATCGCCCGTTTTATCGAGTAGAGAACGTACGGTCGATAGTCTGGGAATTGCATAGTACGTTGAATTGAGTTCGAGCGCATTGAACTCAGTGGCGTAATAACGCAGCCAGTCCTGTTTTTTTAGCCCTTCCGGGTAGAAATTTCCTACCCAATCATCGTAGCTGAAACCCGATGTTCCAAGATAAAGCATACTATTCCCTCTTACTGTAATCGAATGGAGTTTCCCGGCTACGTCAGAGGTGCCAGTTTAAACCTTATATTGTCATTACCCGCTGGTTATTATCAGACCGCACTTATAATAGTGATTATACCGAATATGATTAAATAAATGCCTACCAGATAATTGAGTATTCTGGGGAAGATCATCACGATGATACCGAAGATGAGTGTTATTATTCCCCATACGATGCCGCCTCCGGCTATACCAAACATATAATTACCTCCTTATCAGTGATATGAGTCCGTATATTATTAAAAAAGCGCCGATTATATGGTAAATCGAAAGGACTTGAAGGATAACCAGAATACCTGCAATTATCGCAACAATGCCTATTATTATACCATTTCCCGTACCTGAGACTTTTGACAAGATGGTGCCTCCTTGAATCGCAGTCTGTTATCGACCGCATTTATCTATTTTAGCGTATACTGTCAACAGCTATATGACACTATATAAACGGACAGGGGCAGGTTATTATACCTGCCCCTGCCTGAAATTGATTCCCTGTCTTTATTCAGGGATGACAATGTAGTACATTACGGGCACTGGCGTCGATTTATAGTCCATTGAATCATACTGCTTCACTGCCCTTCTCGCCTGTTCTTATACGTATCACGTCTTCAAGTGGCCAGACAAATATTTTTCCGTCTCCCGTATCTCCCGTCCTGGCGTTTTTCATGATTATATCAAGGATGTCATCTATCTTATGAGTGTCGTTCACTACCAGTTCAATTTTAACCTTCTGTAAAAGGTCGATCTTGTATTCTTTTCCACGGAACTGTTGTATAAGCCCCTTTTGTTTTCCGTGGCCTTTTACATCAGTGATGGTTATACCCGGATAGCCCAGCTTTTCGAGTGCTTCTTTCACTGACGACAACTTTTCCGGTCGGATAATTGCCTCTATTTTTCTTAACATAACACTCCTTTCTCCCTCGAATTTATATTCATAGCTAGTCCTGATAAGGGGTATCCTCTATCACGGTAAAGTTAGGATATGCCCTTCCCCCGTGTTCACCGATGTCGAGACCCTGTATTTCTTCTTGCGGCGGAACACGTATTCCGATTATCATGTCCATCACTTTAAATACAATAAAAGAAATGATAAAGGCCCAGGCGGCACAGGTAAGCGCACCTATTGCCTGCGCAGCGAGTTGCCCCCATCCTCCTCCATAGAAAAGTCCGGTGACATGAGGAAGTTCGGTGGTGTAATTACCGTAAGTTCCGTCAGCAAATAGTCCGAGGCTCAACAACCCCCAGATACCGTTCAGCCCGTGTACGCTAACAGCGCCGACCGGGTCATCGATATGTATCCGGTCGAAGAAGTCTACTCCCAGTACTACAATAATTCCACCGATAAGTCCTATGACTATTGATGCCCAACCTTCGACCCAGGCACAGGGAGCGGTTATTGCAACAAGACCTGCAATGGCTCCGTTTATTGCCATACCTGCATCAAGCCGCTTTGTCCTGAACCATGTGATCAGCAACGCTGCGACTGCTCCTGAACTGGCTGCGAGCGTGGTATTTACAGAAATTACCGAAATACGCAGTTCATGCGCGGAGAGCGTGCTTCCTGCGTTGAAACCGTACCAGCCGAACCACAGGAGAAAGCAGCCAAGCGCTGCCAGCGTAATGCTGTGTCCCGGAATTGCCCTGATTTTTCCATCTTTGCTGAACTTGCCTATTCTCGGTCCCAGGACCAGGGCGCCTGCCAGTCCGGTAAATCCACCGATCGCGTGCACTACGCCTGATCCGGCAAAATCAAGATGGCCCATTCCGAACGGGAGAGAGGACAGCCATCCACCGCCCCATACCCAGTGTCCGTATATCGGGTAAATTAAAGCGCATACAATAATGCTGTACACGAAATACCCTTTTATTTTTATTCGCTCTGCCACGGCACCTGATACGATCGTAGCCGCGGTTGCAGCAAATACCACTTCGAACATGAACAGCAGATATTGACCTACATCGTATTCCTCTCCCATTAGAAACCATCCGGTCGTACCGAAAAGGCCCGCTTTGCTTGCACCGAACATGAGCGCGAACCCTACTGCAAAGTAAGCGAGCGCGCCGATGCAGAAGTCCATCAGGTTTTTCATCATCAGGTTTATTGCATTTTTCGCACGGCAAAACCCCGCTTCCAGCATTGCAAAACCTGCCTGCATGACGAAGACCAAAAACGCTGCTACCAGTATCCACACATAATCGAGTGCGGAACCTGGATCTGACAGCAATGTCTCTGCCCCCGTTGCATCGGCGGCATATGCCGTATTAACGGGAGCAAAGAGAAAAACTGAAAAAAGAATGACGGTTATTCCGATAATCCATGCCAGTGACGTCACTCTTTTTGAATATATGGGTAACATTCTATAATCCTCCTTAATCTACTCCGAAGTACTTCTTGTATTATTATGACAACGGGATGTTACGGATACATTGCGGTTATGTTACGTATATATTAAATGTTGGGGTTGCGGTTTCCGGCTTTTTTAACACTTTACACGTGTAATCGTTCGCTTAAAAACAAATAAACAATCTGTTTCTTTAATAGGTATTGCATGATATGAAAAGGATGTTTATCAGCATGATGTTTGCATCATGTCAGGGATCTGTCATGCAACAGGAACAGGGCTCATTTATACTGAAACATAGTTAAGCCGGCAGGTGAACGGACCTGCATGCGAAAGGAGGGCGTTCCGTGACATATGAACGGCATGGAAAATGGGTATGTCTGATGGTCATTGTGATAATGACAGTTATTTTGTTAAACTCACAGAGCTGTGCGAAACTTATCCTGAAATATAACGATACTGTCACCACGCAGGAGGGCGGCATAAATTTTAATACATATCATGTGGCGGAGCGTCCGGAATAGCCGCTAAATTATCCCGCGGGAAACGGGATATATACTATTATATGATAGGGAAGTTGAAACAACATTAAATGATAGCTTTATCAATGGAGGAAAAAATGACCGGTAGTCCGGTTTCACTGATAAGATTAGATAACAGTCACATTAACGATGCTGCCGAGACACTCGCGAATGCTTTCTGGAATTACCCGTTGAACCGGTACTTCTATCCTGATGATACAGAGCAGAAGCGTATGACAGTGTCCGGATTCCGCTCTGTCGTGAAACGAAGTGTTCTGTATGGCGAAGCTTATTCAACGTCCGACTATATGGAGGGCGTCGTACTCTGGCTGCCGTCGAAACAACTGGATATGAATATCTGGCAAAGATTTAGAAGCGGCGATATTGCGAAAGAGATGAAAGAGAGCAGAGGAGCAAAGAAAAGGGTCAGGACATTTTACCGGTATACCCGTATGTTACACGGGCAACTGGTACCTGACGAGCATATGTTCCTGTGGGTGATCGGGGTCGCCCCCGAATTTCAGGGAAACGGGCTTTCATCAAGGCTGATGAAGCCGATGCTGTCCCGGCTCGATGAACAGAATCTACCCTGTTTTGTCGAAACTCACGCTGAGAATAACGTGCCGCTTTACCAGCATTTCGGTTTCAAAATAGTGGACGAGAGTATAATTCCGGGCGCATCGCTTCAACACTGGGCGCTGTTGAGAGAGCCTGCCCCGGCAAGAAAATAAGCAGCGCGGAAAAATAGCGCAAAAAAAAACCCCTGTTTGTAACAAGGGCTTTTAATATGGAGACCATGTTCGGGTCTCTTTCCACTAATCGTCAAATATAACACTTTTATTACTTTTTTGTCAAGC
>CAZAIO010000022.1:21513-26761 GCA_964485235.1 uncultured Dehalococcoidales bacterium | reverse complement strand
TGGAATTGCTTTAATTATTATTAGCATGGTTTATTGGAAACAAAGTCGAAAGCCGAAAGATAATTTCGAAGAAAAACCAGAGTATAAAAAGCGCATTCAATAGGAGGGGATAATGGACTGGATTTTAGTACTCGGATGGGGTTCACCCATTGGTATTGGCATTTTTCTTGTCTTACTTGGTCTTATGATATTCCTAATAGCAAAAGCTGACGAGATAAGTAAGCGTTCAAAAGCATTTGCCAAGGAAAAAGGACTGGAAAAGAAAAGAAGATTAATTACCTAATAAGCCTGATCCCATATATTCCACTTCTGAAACTACAATACAATCAACAGGAGAGCATTTTTATTACTTTCCACCGCATCCCCGCATCCTACTGCCTGACAATACCTGTTTGTCATGTCTCGAAGATTTACGTATATATAAAATAGATGAGGAATAAAAAAATGGTGACAGCGGGTGGATTTGAACCACCGACCGGGGGCTTATGAGTCCTTTTGTTTTAAGGTTTTAAATATCAAGGAAGGCACGGCTGCCTTCCTTCCGAATTGACGGCACTGCCGTATTCTACGATAATAACTCACTATAATGACCGGTGGACCTCAGCGAACAGGGATCACGAATTTACCTCTGCACGGCGGGAAAGCGCCTGCGTGGCTTTTTAAGCGTATGTCATTGCTTGCCCGAGAGATGACGATCGCGATCGTCGACGAGTTCGGCGCTCAGGAAATGCTCCGCCGCCTGTCTGATCCTGTCTGGTTCCAGGCGCTGGGCTGCGTGCTGGGCTACGACTGGCATTCCAGCGGAGTGACTACGGTGGTATGCGGTGCGCTCAAGGACGGGCTGAAGGACGTCCAGTCCGAGCTCGGTTTCTTTGTTGCCGGCGGCAAGGGAAGAACATCGAGACAGACGCCTGCGGAGATAGAGAACTCCGGCCGTTTGCTCTCGGTTGACCCGTCGCGGCTGGTATACGCCAGCCGTATGTCCGCCAAGGTGGACAGTTCGGCGCTCCAGGACGGGTACCAGCTCTACCACCACGTGTTTTTCTATACGGGAGACGGCTCGTGGACGGTGGTGCAGCAGGGGATGAACGAGCAAAACCGCTATGCCCGGCGCTATCACTGGCTGGGCGACAGTGTGTCCGATTTTACGTGCGAACCTCATGCCGGTATCTGTTCGCAGGCTACGGGGACGACGTTGAACCTGGTCGCCGCCGAGAGCGGACAGGCCAGGGATACGATTTCCCGGATTGCCAGGGAGGAGAAACCCGACAGCGTGCTCGGCACGTTGAAAAAGCTTAAAACGCTCGATATGCCTGCACGTCACCAGGTCGAGCTTGCGGACATTCATCCCGACCGCATGGCAAAGATATTCCTGAGCACGTATGAAAGGCAGCCGCAGAGCTTTGAAAAGCTGATCGGGCTTGAAGGCGTCGGGGCAAAGACGCTCCGTGCACTGAGCCTGATCTCCGAGCTGGTGTACGAGGTGCCGGTGAGCTTTCGGGACCCTGCCCGGTTTAGCTTCGCTCACGGAGGTAAGGACGGGTACCCGTACCCGGTCGACCGGAAGACCTATGACAGGAGCATCGCACTGCTCCATCATGCGCTCGATAAGGCGAAGGTCGGGGATAGTGAGAAGCTGGCGGCATTCAAGCGGCTGAGGAATCTGGAAAAGTGACGCGGGAGCAGCGTATGCTTTATAAAGCAGATATAACGGTGCCCGTTCTGCGGGCGCCTCAACGATAAAGCTCCGGAAAGGACAAAGAGAGACATGTTGAAATCGTTTAACGGGAAAAGCCCCAGGATCGCGCCGTCCGCGCTTGTCCACGAAACTGCGTTTATACTCGGCGATGTCGAGATAGGGGAGAATTCCAGCGTATGGCCCGGGGCGGTGATACGGGGCGATGTCGCTCCGATAAAGATCGGCAACAGCGTGCATATTCAGGATAACTGCGTGGTCCATACCGAGTACGGGCTGAAAACGGAGGATAATATTGTCATCGCACATGCTGTGGTTGTCCATTGCTGCAAGATCGGCAGCAATGTCATGATAGGTAATAATTCAACGCTCCTCGACGATTCGGAGATAGGGAGCAATTGCATGATCGGCGCCGGTGCGTTGATCGCCCCGTATGTCAAGATACCGGATAACTCGCTGGTAATAGGTGTACCGGGAAGGCGGGTGGAAATATCGAAGAAGCATCTTGACCAGATTCAGTACAGTGTGGACTACTATGCAAAACTTGTTCGAGAATACAAACAGCAGGGGTTCTAGCATCCCCGTTACGCAGGCCGGTAAAAGGCAGGCACAGGCAGTAAACCTCGTCGCAAAAAAAGGCTCCACGTTTCATGATTTTCCCTATACGTCGCCGCGGCGTAAATGCATTCACTGCTGGATAATCAACGTCACGCCGCCGGGGCCGCACCAGTGTACGCATCACTGTCTCTATTGCTATGCCAGGGATGCCATATATGCCAACTATTCGCCGGATATGATGGTCTATAACAATTTGCCGGAGCTGGTGGAAAAAGACCTGCAAAAATTGACCGTTTGTCCTCCCGTGTCGATATCCAACGTGTCCGATCCCTGCCAGGACGTCCCGGAAGTGAAGGCCGAGATGAAACGGCTGGTCGCACTCCTGATGAGGTACGGCGTTTCGATTTTGATTACCACGAAAGGCGATCCGTCGTTCCTGCTGGATATTCCGGGGTTCGCCACGTATGAGCCGAAGGTCGTTGCGGTGACCGTTGAAGGTCCTACCGAGGTGTTGCAGCTTATCTCGCCGCATGCGCCGTCTTTCTATGCCAGGCTGGTGGCTGTACGCACGCTTTCAAGTCTTGGCGTCCGGACGGTAATACGGTTCGACCCGGTATTTATACATCTTTATCAGGCTTTATTCGGCGAAAGCTGGTTCGGCAAGGTGGCCGAGATGATCGATACGTTTGCCGCGGTCGGCGCGAAGCATATCGTATCGAGCACGGGGCGGTTGTCTAAAAATACAGGGCGGGGAAGCTCCCGAAGTACCTGGCAGAGCATCCACAACGTGATTCAAAGCTATTCACCGCTGGCTGCCTGGAAGTTCGAGAACGAGTACGAACACGAGGTGAGCTGGGCGGGGCGGGGTTACATGCTCCGTAAAGACCTGCGGATGGATTTCCACAGCAGGGTGAAAGAGCTTGTCGAGAAAAACGGCATGACCTATGCGACCTGCCAGGAGCTTTCATCCCAGGAAAGCGATTCAAAGGGGATTCCGAACTGCGAGGGGCTGCCGCTTCCCTTCACCAGAAAAGGGCTGGGGGGCACATTCTATCCGATCGAACACTGTACCGCTGCCTGTTATACATCATGCAGGAGCCGTTCTGCTCCGCCGTGCGGCCGTTCAGACCTTGTTACTTTCAAGCCGCTTACGCTTCGTGTTTTACGGTAACAATAACGCCTTATCATGCAAGCAGCGTAAATATGATATATGCTCCAACCGCTATTATAATGAACCAGAAAAGAACTCTGACTAATTTCATCCGGACTCCGATCAAATAAAAAAAGGACTTTATACTTCAGTATAAGTCCTTTAGCGGTAAAATTCTATCCGGTTGTAAGGGTTAGTCGCTTTGATACAGGTGGCCGGTATCACGGGAGTACCCGTACACGGAGGACACCTTGTGGCGAACGGGCACAGCCGGCGTATACAGGCCGTTGAGAATAACTCCCGCAAGCGTTCTGAAGCAGTCCTCTATATCGTGAAGCGCATCGAGCAACCTGATTTTATCGATCATCAGGCAGTTTCCCCTTTGCTCTTCCTGCGAAGGGTCACTATTAATGTTGTTATTAACGCGATACATAGTATTATCATCATTCCCTCACCAGACAAATATTCCTGTCATTACCACTGCGCTGACAAACGCCATGCCGCTTACGATCATGCCCGCTAAGAGCGCTATCAGGTCTTTATCATTGTGTAGTATCGTCATAAACTTTCTGTAATTCTTCATCGCTCTGCCTCTTTTCTCCGTCGAAACAGGCGCTGTAATGTTTTATGTCTACATTATCCAACGGATCCGGGTGTTGGTAATCGGACATCGGTATGATTTTCAAATCATCAAATGTGCGTACTACTAATGGTTATTTCAGCCGTCATTTTTCCTAGTCCTTTTAGCGTTTTCACCCGTTTTTATATGTGAATTTATAGTTTGACTGATCAACCCGGGGCGCATCTAAAGATACGCCCTTACATCGGATGAAGATGTGAACGGTCGCCTTTCTGAGAATTTACGGGGGTAATTCGCAGACAAACGTAAGGGCGGGTGCTTCAGACCCGCCTGGAAGGATAGGTGGTAGGGAACGATGATTGCCCTATCGAGCAATAACCTATTGTTGGTTCTGCTACCATTACTTTGGGCGCATCTAAAGATACGCCCTTACATTGGATGAAAATGTAGACGGTTGCCTTGCTGAGAAGTTACCGGCGTTGCTCGCAGATAAAAGTAAGGGCGGGTGCTTCAGACCCGCCCGGGGAGGATGCAGACGAGATACCGGTATATCTGTAAAGGATCGGATAACGATTGATCGTAATATTACCTGAGAGTCAGTCCATATCAAGGTACCGGTTCACGGCATCATGCGATTCAAGCGAGGGCTTTTAACACACGTAGTGCGCGTAACGTTACCCACTTGTTCGGCTGCTTTTTAGCGCCGAAATCGCACCATGTCTTGCCGGTATAGTCGTATTCCATAGGCCAGCGGCCTTTTTCGTCCTGCTTTTCACGAATCAGGTCCAGCGCATTTGCCAGCCGCGGGTCTGGTCCCGTGCCCAGATACACCAGTGCTTCGACGATTTGCAAAATATCGGTGATATAAAACACGGGGAAACCGAACTTCCACCAGTTCCCGCTTGGTTTCTCTGCGTACCCGCAGGGGTAGCCCGCAGTCGCCGGGTCTGTACCCAGCAGAAAGTCGATGCCGGTCTTGATGGCATTATCGATCAGCCCGGTCCTCTTCTCCAGCGGTAATTTGCCGAACGCCAGCATTACTTTCGTTGCGCCCCATGCACACGGTAATTTATTATTGGCACCGCACCGGAAAACGGGGCCTATTTTGCCGGAATAATAACGCAGTGCGGCTTTTTTATCCGTCATGGGTGCGATACCTTCTCCGGTAACGGTTCTCGCCATCCACTCGAAGGCTTTGTCCAGCTGTTTGTCCGTACATCCAAGATCGAGCAAAGCAGCGCACATATTGCCCTGCAAACAATCG
>CAZAIO010000022.1:20032-21413 GCA_964485235.1 uncultured Dehalococcoidales bacterium | reverse complement strand
ATCGAACAGGTCGCGCATGGCAAGATATTTCACGCCGGTATCAGCCGGCTCCAGCAGCCAGTCTTTAACGCTCTGTTCTATATGCATGGTCATGTCGTAATACTAATACTTCAGCATGTCGTTTTCAATACAATAGTGTAGTTCGACAAAATATGGTCTGTTCAGGCCTGGTTCGATATCAGAGTGTTCAACTTTTGAAGCGTTTCTATTACAGTATAATCGGGTAAAGTACATATTAATTCGGCATTTCGAATACGCCAGTCCAGACTTTTGACCTGATCGGACAGGATCGCACCTGTTACAGGTAAACCGTCGGGAATACGTACTTCGAAAGGGTATCCCTTTATCTGGCCGGTAACGGGACAAAGGATAGACAGCCCTGTTTTGTTATTATAGCTTTCAGGTGAAAGCACAATAGCAGGACGCCGTCCTGCCTGTTCATGTCCGGCTTGCGGATTTAAAGTAATCCATATTACATCGCCTCGACGGGGAATATACTTTTTTAAATCTATCATGTTTCATTTCCCATGGCAGGACCGGTGTCGATTTCGTGATGCAGGTTTTCCTCTGTAATCCGGGATAAAAGCTGTTCAAGTGTCGGTTGAGATACAGGCATTACAACCACTTTGCCGTCTTTCAGCGATATCTCAACTGACGTATCATTTTGCAGCCCTGCTTCTGCTGCAAAGGATTTTGGAATACGTAAAGCGAGGCTGTTACCCCATTTTTGAATACGTGCTCTCATGGTAATCCTTTCTTCCTTGTATCTACAATGAAGATACCATGAATGTAATGGACTGTCAAGCGCAATTGTTTATATTTCTCCGGTAAAAGAATAATCAAAGAACACGGGGGATGGTTGTTAATTGAGAAAGCGGCTTTTTTTAAAGGATAACGAATGCCGCAGGCGTTCAACAAGTGCTCACGGTCGGTTTAATGGTCGACCAGCTCGACAATGGTCACGCCTGTGCCGCCCTCACCGTAGCCGCCCTGGCGGAAGGACTTCACAAGAGAGTGGTTTTTCAGCTCGTGGTAGACCGTCCGGCGCAGGATGCCGGTGCCTTTTCCGTGGTTGATGCACAGGGAGTCCTGACCTGCCATGAAAGAATCGTAGAGGAAGTGCTTAAGCTTCGGCAATGCCTCATCTACAGTAAGCCCGTGCAGGTCGAGTTCTTGCAATGTTCCGTTCCACCTGATTTAAAGGGATAGTACAATGCAAGTAATAATATCATCTTAAGCAACTATTTAAATGTGAGATATTCAAGCAAAATAATAATATTCATAACAAAAGTCGTAAATATATTTGGTTTGTAAAGTTTTTCCAGAGCTTTCCTTTCATAACCACCTAACCATGTCACAAAGGGTACTCTACAGATTTTTG
>CAZAIO010000022.1:0-20022 GCA_964485235.1 uncultured Dehalococcoidales bacterium | reverse complement strand
TCAATACTGATAGTTTGCCCGGCAGTTGATGCGTTATTCCTTTTTATTATGATTCACTGGTTTTCTCTAGAGCTATAAATACGGAAGCGGCATCCCGTCAAGGCGGAAGTCCGGCTAACTATTGCACATTATACTATTATCTGCCCATGCAGGTATCGCCGGAATCCGGCGGAATTTGTATCGATACAAGAACGGCTGGTAAAGATTCAAATAATACGGGGCTGTTTTTTTCGAAAAAGTGTTTTCCGGCTGGCATCTATACGCTGCTTTTTTTCGAGAACCTCTCCGCGAAGAGAGCTGCTCCGATCGCACCGATAATCTGCGGTTCCGGCGCAACAAGGGCACGGACTCCCAGCCTGTTCTCCAGACGTTTTACCACACCGGAGATTTTAGCCACGCCGCCGGAGATCGAGAAGGCTTCCCGTGTTTCGATCCGCGCCATCAGGGAGCAAATCCTGTCGGTAATTGCTTCACACGCACCGGCAAGGACATCGTTTCTATGTTTTCCCTGCCTTATAAGCAATTGGACGTCTCTTTCCGCGAAAACAGCACAATAGCTGTCGATCCGCACCGTACCTTCAACTGTTTGAAGCGAAAGAGGGCCGATTTCATCGAGGGGTATCCGGAGCATGGCGGCAATCCGTTCAAGGTATCGCCCGGTCCCGGCAGCACATTTATCGTTCATTGCAAACGCGGTGATTTTTCCCTGCTCGTCGCAGTTTATCGCTTTACAATCCTGTCCGCCCATATCAAGGATCGTGCGTACTTCCGGAAACGTCCAGTTGCTGCCCAGAGCATGACACGATATTTCGGTGACCTTTTTCTGTGCAAACGGTACATTCACCCGGCCGTATCCCGTGGAAACGATATAGCCGATATCGATAATCGAAAGGCCGGCTCTTTGCAGGGCCAGGTCCATGACCGTTTGTGCAGGTGCAACGGTATCCGGCCTTGTTGAAACAATGCTCCAGTCAAGGATTTTATTGTCCTCCATGATTACCGCTTTACTGCTTGAGGAGCCGATATCTATTCCTGCTACAAGCATCAGGTTGTTTCCTCCCGTGCAATGAGCGCCGCGCCGAGCGCTGTAACTATCTGGGGTTCCTCGGGCACCTGTAGAGCGAACCCTGCAAGGTCCTGAAGGGCATTCACCAGCCCTTTGTTGAGCGCTACACCGCCTAACAGCGACACTTCACGTTCCATCCCGATTTCGAGGAGCAGCGGATAGACTCTCCGGGCAAGGCCGATAAGGGCACCTCTGGCTATATCTTCGGGCTTTGTACCTGTATGGACCAGCGATATCACTTCTGATTCTGCAAATACGGCGCATGTGCCCTGTACTTCGGCAGGTTCCCCCGATTTCAGCGATAAACCGGTCATCTCAGCAATATCTATACCTAATATCGCCGCCACGATATCCAGATATTTACCGGTTCCCGAAGCACATTTGTCGTTTCTGGCTATCTTGATTGCTTTACCATGTTCACATCTCACGGCGAGTGATTTCCCGGCACCCAGGTCGAGCGCTGTTCTGGTAGAAGGTAAAAGAAAGTCTATGCCCCTGGCGATACAAGAGACTTCAGGGGCGCGTTTTCCGGCGAAAGATAAATTTATATCTCCGATTCCGGTTGCAGCAATGTGATCGATGTCTGACGTGTTCAGACCTGCGTCTTTCGCTGCCTGATATAAAGCCTTTTCCCCCAGCTTCATGGCATCTTCGTTCCCGCCGATATAAATACGACGGGAGACTATAGCGTCCTCATCGAGGACAACAACCTTCGTGGTTTCGATGCCCACATCAATTCCCGCTGTAATCATTTCCTTTGTATTCCTCCGGACTATTATGGAAAAAGCGCAGATTTTCTTTTTCCGGCTGCCCTGTTTTACGCAGGTGAGAAACCGGCTTTAACCGGTGCCGTTTATCTATTATATTGTACGCTTTCGATCCTTAAGCCGGAAAGCGAATAGATAGGCATTGCTTTAAGCAAAGCTTGTTTGTTCTTTATTATCGGCGAAAAATGTAATTCTTCCCTGCTAATGATGCTTTTTCCTGTCTATTTGTATATCGACGAATTCGGTCAGCTGTGAATCGAATTCCGCAGGCGAGAGAGCCGTTGCATCCAGTTCTTTGCCGGTAATAACCAGAGTCGGTATACCCATCTCCTTTTCGGCCACTTCAGCGACCAGTTTTGCCAGCGAACCCATGTGAAGGCAGCCGAGCAATTGATAGTATACTATTGCGTCACAATTCAGGTCCTTGCAAATCCAGAGGATTCCATCAGCCCACACGCGTGCTCCCTTTACCGGGTGCTGCAGCATATCGCCGGAGAGCCACATTAAAGCCTCTACTTCGAGAGGAGATAGTTTCCAGTTGATTTCCGGCATTTCTCCCGGTTCGGGCATTCTGCCGCCCCAGATCGGGGACGGCGGCAGCACTACGGCGGGGACCGTCACTCCTTTCGGTTCGAGTGTGGTCATCGGATTCAGGTAGACCGGACGCCCCCATACCCACAGGAGCCTCAATTTCTCTTCTCTGGTAATTCCCTTTTTTATCATTTCTTCGATTTCCGCGGTACGGACACGCCAGTATTCCAGCACTTTCGCTGTTTCGCCTGACGAGCCGGGGTCGCGACGGAACGGCTGGCGGAAGCTATCCCTGCTGTCTATCGGAAGCGGTACACGCTTCCGGAACTCCCATTCTTTCCGTATATACTCAAAGCTCACATTGCCCGCTTCCAGCATCTCGATATGCCTGTCCTGATCGTATTTCAAGCCCGGTACATTGCTTTCCGCGAACTTGATAAGTTCCTTTAGCTGACCCGCAACGTATTTTATACTATCTGCCGTGCAGTCGTGCGGCATATCCATTTCAAAAAGAGGTACCTTGAAAAAATCGCCGATCGCCTTCATATGAAATGTCCAGACACGGCAGGGGACCGGCGGTAAAAATGTGACCATTGCCGCCGGCGGGAGGTCTCCGATCATTGCCGCAGCAATGGAAAGGGTCATTGTGTCACATATATTCCACGGCAGTCCCAGCTCACGGGCAGCCTGAACGTATCGCGGCGCTTCATCGGGGAACTGGTCCGCGAACATCTCATAATGAATGCTCTGAGAGCCGAGCGCTCTGGCGAGGGTAGGAGACGGGAAATACGGTAATATCGGCTTGCCCTGCTGCCATGCTTCGAGTACCGCTTTATATACACCCAGGTCAAGCTCGAACCCCAGATGGTTCGATCGCAGCTTGTTCGGGTCCGGATTTTCATTGATCTTTTTCAGTCTTTTTTCATTTCTCTCGACCAGTGCTTCTAATAAATTCATAATAGCCTCCTTAATACACAGTGCAGCCGGTTCCCGGTATGCTATATCTACCTGTCACTCCGGGACTCCAGCATCTCCAGGAATGCCTCTATTCTCGTTTTCAACTGGCCTGTATTCGCCAGATGATATTCCCGTTCAAAGCTCTGTTCCGGGATCCCTGCCTCTTTAAGTTTTTCCTCCATGAACGGCTTGCGAAATTCGCCGGGATAATCGTACATATCGGGCAGATCAAGGACACCGTCTATATCGAACTCCTTTACCCGGGCGACCAGATGGTCTACCTGTTCCTGCCAGTTCATCATCCGGGCTGAATGGTTTTTTAAATATCGTGTTGCCAGCGCTTGTGCCGGATCGCCGCTGCTATCGCCGACTTCTTCCCAGATGTAGCGGCTTCCTGTATCCATATCGTCCATAGCTACCAGGCAACCCGCCTCCTCGACTATGTCGATGAAAGCAGGATTGTCCAGCAGGTCGCTGGTGAGCAGTATGCGCGGTCGGGTATGGCTGACGGAAGCTTTGCGGTTTTCGAGGTAAGGGAGCAGGTCTTCAAGCTGCCTGTTGAATTCATCCCGCGGCATGACTGTTGCGGCTGTGGTCAATGACAGGAATTCACCGCCGGTCAAAGGCGGTATCTCCCTCTTTCTCATCTCATAGAGCTGCTTCAGCAATGTCCTGCTTTTGTCATATACCATTATAGCCTTACGTAACGAGGCATCGTCGATTTTCACGTTGAAAAAATTTTCAAGCGCAGACATTAAACCGCGTATTTTCATGGCGAACCGTTGCCGTGAAGCTTCGGATTCGACAAAAGGTACATCCATTATATATGCAAAAGGAGTTTTGGACAGCAGTTTCCAATAGGCATGGAAATGTAAATAGTCCTCATCACGGTTACTGCTTACCATGCCGTCGAGAAAGTCGTACTCTCCATTTAACAGTGACTGCATGACATGGTTGAGAAAGCTGCAGGTCTGCGGCAGACGGTACATCATAGCGAGGGAAACGTCCTCCTGCCATGTACCCTGAATCCGCCAGGGTAGAATTCCTGCTGCGTAGATAACCTCTTCAGGTATCAATGTATCGAGGACACCGATTACCTTTTTCCCCTGCTTCTGCCATTCATGCGCCCATTTTGTTTTATTTTCCTGGCTGGCGGCGCCGAAGAGCACCTTCAATTTTTCCTCCGCAGCTGCGGTCTTCTGTATCATAGCTATTACCTCCGGATGTAATTGTTTACAATATTACAGCTTATATATTTTCGCTGTTGCGACAGGTAAACGCTTTCGTTCCTGTTTATAAATTGTAGACCTTTTTCAGCGTGTGAGTAACAGGTTGAAAGGTCTTTTCAGTGTGTACTCACTTCTGTTTAGATGCAACGACGATTCCCATAAAAGTGTCGATCATGTCTTTGGTGTCAACCCATGAGTAATTTCGGGCGTCGGCCATATCACCCTCTAAAAACATGACAGGCACATTTAAATGCTTTTCCAGCATCTGCCTCATACGCAGGTGGCCGATACTGAGTACGCGGCAGGACTGAACAGAGTGCACTACTACGCCGTCAATCCGGTAGTCCCTGATCATATCCAGCAGGATTTCAGCGGGTATATCTATTCTGGTATCGCCGAGCTTACTGCCTCCCTCTACCGGTCTTACATGGCTCCTCCCTGCCCAGTATTCTTTCTCCGCAAAAGACTTGAGCGGGTCTGACGGGTCTATGGCGAACGGAGGATTGGGCAGGTATTCGGTTTCGATGGCAAAGACGGCTCCGAGTTTCTCGAAATAGTTATACATTTCCATTTGATGATACGGAGCGACTCCCATCCAGAGCAGGCGGTATGTTTCGTTTTCAATAGCACTGATTTTATTCTCTACGCGCTCGCGCACTTCATCGTGCAGCTTGCGTGCGAAATCAAGAGCCTGTTCCGTACCTGATAACATCCAGAATGGAAACACCGTAGCCATATGGTCTTCGGTAGCCATGGGCGAAGGTATGGCTTTGCGCATCTGATTAATCTCGTAAGACAACTTTTGTGTTTCGAAGGAAATTTTCAACACTTCGTTGAACCTGTCCCAGTCCATCTTCCGGCCGGTCACTCTCTCCAGAAAACTGACCAGTTCTTTAAATTGCCCGTAATAGTACGTTATATACTGGTCGGCCATATCCCTGTCCTGAATGTCCTTTTCCGGCGGAGGAGCCAGATCGTCATATATAAACGCGGGGATTTCCCATTGATAAAGCGACTGGAACCACTTATACCCCGGATCGCAACTGGTGCGGCCTATGAGCATATCCGGTTTTGGTATTCCGCCATATGGAGCATCGGGAGGTACATCGCCCATTTCCATATATGTAAGCGCATAACCAAGGCCGGTCCGGCAAAATCCGCATATATCTCCGGAAAATCCCCCGGCCTCCGCTTTATCGCAATATACGCCGGTGAACTGTTTGGATGCGCAGGCGGCCGCATATTGTTCGGGGTACATAGGCACGATATTCATAGCAAGCAGTATTTCCTGGGGGGCATTCAACATACACCAGGCGACATTCATGTCTTCCCGTTGTTTCGCCTCCCACGCAAGGCTATAACACCATTTCACCAGGTCGCCGACGAGCTTGACAGATTCTGTCGACTTGCTCGATTTGCCTTTATGTGCATCATTATCAGCCATGTTTTGTTCCTTTACCCGAGCATTTCAACGAATGCCTGGATTTTTGTCTTCAAAGTACCGGGACTGCTCATAATATAATCATCCTCGATTAATAATAGAGGGAGCCCTGCCTGTTGCAGGTAGTCTGTGACAGCGGGAATTTCCAGTTTCACGGAATCGCAGAAACGTATGGTGTACAGGAGAACGCCGTCAACTTTATATTCCTGCGCGAGCCGTTTGATATGTCCGAACCTTTCTTCGAGCGTCCCACGGTATGTGCGGGGACACATAGTTTTGCCCAGATAATATTGCGAAATGCTTTCCAGCGGATTTTGGCTGACTTCCACGTCGTTCAGATATGCCCTCGATCCGAAACAAAGGTCGTCGGTAACTATACTGGCGCCACAGTCCTCTACCAGCCGATAAAAATCCGTATCATCGATCACGCTACCATAGAGGAGCAGCCTGAGTTTCTTCTCAGGTTTTTCCTGCCGCTCTTTAATTTCCTTTAATACGCTCTTATAGAGCGCGGTTGCCTCTTCCGCCGGAATGACCATACCGGCCATGATAGTCTCAAGCATCTCCGTACCGGACAGTAACGGCGGGTCTTCTTTTCTCAGCGCGCTTATCTCTCTGAGCAGCGCCCTGTTTTCGTTATAAAGCGCGATTACTTCATTTAACCGTTCGTCTGAAATTTCGGCTCCGGTGAATTCCTCCAGAGCTTTTTTAAAACCGGCCAATTCCGCTTTATAGAAGTCTATGGAAACCGGAAGAGCAGTATGAGGTACGTTCAGATAATATACGAAAGCCGGTTTTATATGGTCCTTCCAGAATATATGAAACCGTCTCATATTACGGCATGCATTAGGGACCACTATACCTTTAAGGAAACTGTATCTTCCCTTTACTGCGATGTCAAAAGAGCTGCGCAGGAAAGGACACATACTGGTTTCAAGATAATACGCTCCGTCGGTTACCGGTTCATGCAAGTCTCCCGTAATTCTGTACGGTATTAACCCGGCAGCCGCTATCATCTCGGCAGAGGGGAAACAACAATAATAGCCGATCACATTCTCTCCCTGCCTGCTGAGCTGCTCCGCCCGTTCGGTCCTGTTTTTGCAGAGCTCTCGCGCCAGGGCAAGTCCGGTATATGGTGTATCTGATGTGTGCATTTTCAAAACCTTTTTCTCAACATTCTTCATTTACTATGTATTACATAATGAACGGGATCGACCGGTCCCGGCAGGTGCCTGTTAATGGTCAAGCGTGAGATAGAACAGGCCTTTCCCCTGGATTTCAACAGGATAGATAAGGGTTATATGTGAAATGCGGACTGAATAGTACAGAGAATATTATACGTTTATCGCTTTCCTGAGACCTGTTTACAGAATCGATCAGGCGACGATGTGAGCCCGTTTTAAACTGTCTATCTCCTTTCGTGAATATCCCAGTCCGGTCAGGACTGCATCTGTATGTTGTCCCAGTGCCGGTGGAGGAGTCTTGATCTCGCCCGGTGTCCCTTCCATCTTGAACGGTATACCGGTTACCTTGATCGTTCCGGCAACCGGGTGTTCTATTTCACGGACCATTTCAACCGCCTGGACCTGGGGTTCATTAAATATCTCTTCATAATTTTTAAAGATTCCGGCCTGTCCGCCTGAAGTCTCAACAATCTCCTTTAGCTCTTCAGCCGTTCTATTCTCGAAGGCGGTTTCCATCAGCGGTTTCCATTCCTGGGCATCCCTGCCGATTCCCACCATCTTTTTCCCGAATTCAAAAAAGAACGGGTCTTCGAGGAGTCCTTCAAGTCCGACCTTCTGGCAGAATTCGATCCATGCCCTATCGCCTCTGTCGCGAAGGGAGAGATTGCCGAAAACTATAGGTTTATCTTTAGTCTGATATCCGGTTTCAGGGTGATCGTAGGGGCCGGTGCACATGAATCCGCCCCACAGGTCGGGATTATAGTGCGCTGCATACATAGCGGTTCCACAAAATACCAGCGCATCCATCATGGATGTCTCGATTTTTTGGCCGCTGCCCGTCCTTATCTTGTAAAAGAGCGCCGCCAGAATTCCCATGAATGCGCTTTGTCCTGCCGCCATCGATGCGACGTCGGAACCGACGCGTACAGGGTCCTCGCCGGGCTCACCCATGTACCACTGGTACCCCGCCATTCCCTGTATTTCGAGCTCGGATGCAGGTCGCGCTTTATATGGGCCGCTGCTACCGAATGCCGATATCGAGCAGTGGACCAGACCGGGATTTGTCCGGGATAGCTTTCTGTACCCGAAACCTGACTTCTCAGCCTGTCCCGGCGTGAATGACTCAATGAAAACGTCGGCTTTTTCCAGTAATTTAAGGACTATACGTTTACCCCTGGCAGTGGAGACATCAACAGCTATGCTCTTTTTATTCCGGTTTAATGCAAGAAAAAGAGCGCTTTCTCCTTTAATCTTTACACCGAGGCTCCGGGCCCAGTCTCCGGAGAGCGGTTCGACTTTTATCACCTCAGCGCCGAAGTCGGCAAGCTGCATCGAGCAATATGGCCCGGAAATCTCTTCGCTCAAGTCTATAACTCTGGTTCCTTCAAGAGGTAATACCATTTTAATTGTCCTCTCCAAGTCTTTCGATACTACTTTTATTACTCTGTTTCTTCGTACCCGACCTCTTCGAGTATTTCCTTCCTGCTGCTGTCCGGTTTTACCGCGGGTTTGATCACAGTAGAAGATTTACTGAAGTTTACCGGGAAATGAGTATGCATAACTTCACCCCACGGTGTGTCGACTATTTCCAGCATATGATTGTGGACTACATGGGGATCGGTGACGATATTGTCGAATGTATAGTAGGGGCCGCAAGGGACGCCATGTCGTTGCAGCAAAATGAGCCACCATCTTCCGGGCTCGTCAAGAAATTTTTTCTGTAATATCTCTATCAGTTGCTCGCGGTTCTCAACCCTCTTTTCATTGGTGACGAAACGCGGGTCTTTCTCTATAGCCTCGAGTCCCAGGGCCTGGCATAATTTCGGCCAGTATTCTTCTCTGGGAACGCTTACGTTGATATAGCTGCCGCCATATGTCTTGAACGCCTGTGAGGGCACGATCCGGGTGTTAGCGCTGCCTATCGGTTTCGGGCTTACTCCTGTAGCGAAATACTCCGCAATTCGCGTGGACTGTATTGACAGAGCCACCTCGAACTGGGACGTTTCTATCTTCTGGCCTTCTCCTGTTTTCTCCCGGGCGATAAGCGCCAGAAGGACTGCGCCGACGACACCCATAGCACATGAGATATCGATATGCAGTGACTGTCTCAATAGTTCGCCCTTGCTGCCGGGTGCACCGCTGACAGTGGCAAATCCGGACATAGCCTGCTGGTAGGAGTCGGCACTCGGCGTTCTGGCAAGCGGACCTTTATGACCGTATCCTGAGTTTGAGAGGTAAATTATGCGCGGATTGATTTTACGGACGGCTTCATAGGTAAGTCCGAGTTTTTCCATGACGTGAGGCTGGTGGTTCTGGATAATAATGTCAGCTTTCTTTGCCAGGCGTAATGCTATTTCCTTGCCGGCTTCTGTTTTAAGGTTCAACATGATATTCCGTTTGTTGGCCTGGATAACGATATAGATTGTACTGGCATCCTGTTTCTGCGGCATAACAAAGTAGGTATTGTCTATTCCCGGTGGCTCTATTCTGGTGACATCCGCCCCCAGACGCCCGAGATAGGAACAGGAAAACGGCCCTACACCAAAAATGCCGACATCCAGAACATTTATTCCCTTCAGCAAATCATTTGGTTTCATAGTGAGTCCTTAAATAAGAATATAGTTGTATTGTACCTGTAAAAAGGCCGGAATATCCCGAACAAGCTTTACGTTACAGGGTAGTCCGCTGGTTTAAAAGTTACTATATATTATGGACACGTTCCATGACAATGGACTACGGACAGTGGACTAAAGGCCGATTATGTCCAAACGACTGTGGACTTTGGAGCAGGAATGAATGTAACTTTTTAGGGGGATATAAAACTATTTGATATGTTCAAACGAATTTATCTTTTTCTTCAGAGTATCAAACGAAGGAGAGGTAACGATAGAGATCAAACCGATCATAGATATACCGGTCAATATGTACCATGCAGGCCGGTAGCTGCCAAGGGTATCGAATATCCAACCTGCCAGGGGTGGTCCCGCTATACTCCCCAGAGTCCCGAGTCCCATGACAAATCCGATTATGGTGCCTAATTTGGCTCTACCGAAATATTCACGTGGTAAAGCCGCCATCATGGGTACCGGGCCTCCGTATCCGATACCAAAGATTACGAGAAACAATATGAGCAGCCACAACTTGGCATCGTTAATGTTATTAAAAATGATCAGTCCTGCGCCGAGCAGAAGAAAAGCTGCCGCTGTTGTCCATCTTTTATCATACTTATCGCCGAACCAGCCAAAACCAAGTCTGCCGATAATAGTCATCAGCGGTATGCCTACCGCTAAAAAACTTGCAGTTGACCTGGCAATGCCGATGTCAGTCAGATAAGGCATTACATGAGTAACGACTGCACCCGTTATAAGCATATGGCACATAAATGTCAGTGATACATGCCAGAAAGCTCTGGTTCTTATCGCTTGTTTTACACTTACGCTCACTTCATCATCCGATATGGGGGATAGGGCTTTACTTAAGGTCTGTTTCTCTTCCGTATCTCCGTCAGGTAAATAGCCGTATTGCTCCGGTCTATGCCGGACCAGAAGAGAAACAGGTAAAAAGACCACCCAGGCAATAACGGCAATAATGACCATCGCCGTACGCCAGCCGTATTTATCGACGATCATGGTCGTCAAAGGGATGAGAAGTCCTCCGACCGCGGAACCACAGACGACTATGCCGGTGGCGATAGAAACTTTTTTACGAAACCAGTTTCCTACGACTGTCATCGGTATAACACCGGAACATGCGCTTGTACCGGAAGCTATAAGGATGAAAACCAGGTATAATTGCAAAAGCGAGTTTATCCGGCTCAGCGCGAATAAACCGAGTCCGCATACTGCAATTCCTATCAGAAGGAGCTTTCTTGCCCCGAAACGATCGATAAGAAGTCCTATGACCGGCGCTAGCAGGCCCATCTCCATACTGCGAAACGACATAGCGAAGGAGACCTGAGCGTAGCTCCAACCGAATTCTTTTACTATAGGATCGATAAGTGCAGTAAAGCTGAAGTATATTATTCCAATAAAATATGCGGAGATAAACAAGAGGATACCGACAATCCACCACCCATAGAACACTTTATGCTTTTTCTGAGGCATATACTTAAACAATTCCTGATTTAAACAAGGTGGATTTTCTATTAATAGAAATATTAATAAGATAACCGGGTAACTTGTAGATTTTTAACATTATCATACCACATAAGGAATTCAGAAATTTGAAACAACAGGTTCAGCAATTAAAAATCAAACCAATTTTACAGGAAGTACGGACGGTTGATAAAGCCCGCGCATGTATTTAAAATACCGGACCGGGCGACGTACAATTATTTTCCCTTGAATACTCCTGATCGGTAATATTTCAGTCCATTGTACCGGGCAACCAGAGGCAAATTTGAGGAAACACAGTTAACAGGGCGAGAACCAGAGTATCGGCTATTACAAAAGGCAGCACAAGACGGAAAATAGCTTCGGACTTCACTTCAGGATCGTTGGCCACACCTTCAGTTATAAAAACATTCATACCTATCGGTGGAGTAACGGTAGCAATTTCAATTGCTTTAATAGTGAATACCCCGAACCATATCGGTGAAAATCCTGCATTTATTATTATCGGCAGCAATATGGGTAAAAGAAGTACCATCATACCCATTGCGTCGAGAACACAGCCCCAGATAACATACAGGATAAAGATGGCTAATATTAACACGTAAGGGTTTAAACTCAGGTCGTTTATATAACCTACGAGTGCTGTTGCCATTCCTGTTATTGCGATGAATGAACCGAGACTATAGCCCCCGATAAGAAGAAATAATATCATCGCCACAGTTCTTCCTGAAACAAGGAAAGATTTAAGAATTCCTTTTAAACCGATCCCTCTCGATGCTATCGCCAGGACAACAACCAGGAAGAGACCGATACCGGCCGACTCAGTTGGAGTGAACCACCCCAGATAAATACCGCCCAGAACTATCAGCGCTACGCATCCTATGGGAATATTGGCAAGCGCAAGTTGCCCTCTCTGTTTCCAGCTTGTTTTAGGGGGAATTCCCGGCGCCAGCGTAGGATTTCTTCTCGCCATTACGTAGATGATTATGCAATAAACTATAACAGTGATCAGTCCGGGGAAAACGCCGGACATAAAAAGTTTGGAAATTGATGTTCCGGATAGAAATCCATACATTATAAAGATAAGGCTTGGCGGTATCATCGCGGCAAAAGTTGCCGAGCAGGCCAGGACCACGGCAGCGAAGTTTTTATTGTACAGGTACTTGGTCATTTCCGGGATAGCTACGGGGCCGAAGGTACCCAGAGCGGCAAATGCTGAACCGCTTACTGCACCGAACAGACCGCATGCAATTGAGAGGGCCATTGCCAGACCGCCCCGGACACGCCCGATAAAACTGCTGGCAAGCGCAAATAATTTAACTGTCAATCCGCCTTCAAATGCAATTACGCCCATCCCTATAAAAAGTGGTACGCATACCAGCATCTCTTTGCTGGCAACTGACCATGCTGTGAAGTTGAATGTTGCCAGGCTTTTTGCCACTCCGGCTATAATGCTGAAACCTATTATTCCGCTCACCATCATGGACCATGCAATCGGTACACCAATGAATATAAAGAGGAACATGGTTACGAAGGCGACAATTAATGCCAGGATCGCATCTGCACTCATGACACCACTTTCTCCCGGATTAATTTACGAATCGTCTTAACAAGGCGTGAGATAATTTCATAACACAGAAATAGAGCACCGACCGGCACAACCATTTTCCACGGCCATAAAGGGGAATTGGTAGGACCGGCTCTGCTTCCATCACCAAGAGCAACTATGCCGGATTCGAAGCTCAACCAGAACAGAGCGACACAGCAACCCAAAGCCAGAATGATAGCGGTAAAGTCCGCTACCACTCTGGCTTTTTGGGGTAAATGACGGTATAACGTCTCCATTCGTATAAATTCTCCATCTCTCCATGAAACGGCTGCACTACTGAAACATAGCACTATCAGCAGGAGGCTCTCGAACGTATAAGCGCCGAACAGTCCTTTGTTAAAGAACTCCCTTCCACCGACGTCTATCAGGACCAGTATTCCTATTCCTGCGGTCGCCGGCACGGAAAGCAGGTGGAGGTAATCACTTACCTTCTTTCCTTTTGTAAATGATTTCATCGAATGAAGTAATGACAAGAGTTCCCCTTATTTTCCCGAGTATTTATTACTTAACTTCAAGCAATAGTCGGCAAATTCTCTGGCATCTTTCATGCCTGCTTTTTCCTGAGTTGTTATCCACTCCTCGATAAGTGGCTGGGCGCTCTGTATCATCTGCTGGTGTTCTGCTTCGGTGAGCGTTAATATCTCTATACCGGCATCTAAAAAGCGCTGTTTTGATTCAGTGTCCCATTGGGCTGTATTCGTCTCATATTCGGTGCCGGCAGACAGGATTTCGTCTTCTACTATTTTCCTGATATCGGAAGGTAATCTCTTATAAGAGTCGGGATTCATTGCCCAACCGTAGTATTCATCAGCCGAGAGGTCGATCATGGTAACGTAGGAACAGACCTCCTGATATTTACTCTGATCGGCAGACCAGAACCATTGCGTTGCTGCATCTATTACGCCTTTTTCCAATGCCAGATATGTTTCCTGGCCGGGCATGTTTACAGGTGAGAATCCCACCAGTTGCAAAGCCTTGGCAGCGAGACCGGATGTAGCTGCTATCTTGACTCCTTTAAAGTCGTTCATCGAACGTATCGGAATTTTTGAAAATGCCTGACGTGCACTTCCCTTGGTATAAGGAAGCATCATTTTTAAACCTACGTTTGCCCACTCAGGGACAAGGTATTTCGGCATAAGCTCCTCGTTCATTTTCACGCGGCTTTCACCGATGGGAAAAACAAACGGGATCATAAGAAGCTCGGTTTTAGGAAGCTGGCCGGGGATAAAACTCGGATGTATAAAACCTATATCGGCCACACCTGATTTCAATGCATCCGGTATTCCCAGCGGCTCGCATAATGCGCCGGCGGGATACAATTCGACGACAACCCTGCCGTCAGTTCGGTCTTCAATCAATTTGGAATGTTTCTGCATAAGTTCCCAGAATGGTCCTGCAGCCGGTCCTGCTGCCACCCACCTGAGCACGAGCGGGTTTTCTTTAGTTGGTGATGCTGTCGATGATGAACAGCCAATCAGTGCGCAATTGACTGCCAGTATGAGCGCTAAACAAATATATAATACGTACTTGGTTTTGTTCATAATACGTCCCCCCTTCATAATTGTTCTGTGAGAATACGATTAACGAGGAGTATCCTTTTACTATCCACCTTTTGATACATTTTTAAAAGGATATGCTTAAATTACTGCACATCAGCTTTTTATACCTATCACCCCCTTCCGTTGTAAGAATTCGTATATCCAGTTAAGGATCATTTTCAAGTAGCAGTAAACCTCATAAAGTATAGTATCCCGAATACCTGCTACGATATATCGGACTGAGGATTATTTTTATTGCACACTCAATTATCAATTCGCTTTAAGATACGATATATTTCTGCTCACTTTGAGCTTTGCAATACACCGGGATGCTCAAACTCGCTTATCTTTGCTGGATAATATATTCCCTATCAAACTTTAGTGACAATAGACTATTGATGGTGTCCCAAAGTACAGGATTGTCTTCAAGTAGGTGTACCGGGGACTTTGTTTTCATAGCTATTCCCAGAGTATCCCTTCGAGTTATAGTTATACTTTATTCTTTTTACGAGTAAGGACCATATCGAGAAATTCTGTCAATCTGGACTCGAACTCGGCTGGCGAAATGGACGCGGGATTCATAGGCCTTCCCGGGATAATGAGCGTCGGCACACCAAGTTCTTTCTCAGCGCGGTCAGCAACAAGCTTCGCCATAGGAGCGGTCAACAAACAGGCATTAAACTGGTAGTAAATGATCGCCTCACACTTCAATTCGCGACAGGAGTAGAGTATCTCGTCCTCCCAGTCCTTTCCGAGCTGACGCCACGACCAGCCGATCTCCATCCTTGCTTCTTCTTCAAGCAGAGAGAGTTTTCTACCGAACTCCTTTGTATCGCCGATAGCGCCTCTTCTGCCGCTATGCCAGCCTGTCGCCCCGGATACCGCAACGGGGAGCACGACTCCCCGCGACTCCAGGATGGAAAAGAAGTCGATGTATAGTGGAGCAACCCATACCCAGAGTGCGCGCAGCTTTTCCTCCTGTTCCATGCCCCTTGCTGCCTGTTCCTCGATCTCCTCAATGCGAACCTTCCAGTATTCCAGTGCTTTTTTCGAGTCGGCGAACATGCTGGGGAGGAATTCGCCGGGCTGGTGAAAACTATCCCTGCTGGACATCGGCAGCGGGACCTGTTTTCTCAATTCCCAGTCTTTATGCAGATAAGTATAGGCGATGCTATCCGCTTCCTGCAGTTCCAGATGCCTGTCCCTGTTGTACTTGATGCCGGGAATCTTGCGTTCTGCGAACTCGATGAGCTCGCCGAGTTGATCGGCTACATATTTTACGTTCTCCTCGTTGTATTCGAGGGGGTCGTCGATGGTAAACATAGGTACGCCGTAATGCTCGGCGAGGGCTCTCTGCGCGTAAGTGGATACGGAACATTCGCCTTTTTCCACAAAGATAAAGGACAGCGGCGGTAAATCGCCCGCATAACCGGCGGCGTTGCCGAGAGTGATGAAATCGCACAGGTGCTCGGGCATGCCCGTATTGAGGACGACCTGGCGGTATCTCGGTGCCTCTTCGAGGAACCGGGCTACTACCAGCGGATAACCGATAGGTTGAAACCCGAGAGCCCTGGAGAGGTTAGCCCCGAGGCCCATGGAGAACGGTTTGCCCTGACGCCACGCATCCCGCATTGCGCAGAACTCATTATATTCGAGCTCGTAGGCGAGGCGGTTGGAACGCAGCTTGGACGGGTCCGGGTTTTCATTGACCGCTTTCAGCCTTCGGGCGCTTCTTTCGATTAAAACGTCTAACAAATTCATAGGAGCCTCCGTCATCAAGAATGGGAATCCAGCATTTCCAGGAACGCCTCGATTCTGGTCTTCAACTGGCCGGTATTTGCCAGGTGATAGTCCCTTTCAAAGCTCATAAAAGGGATCGATTCTTTTTTCAGCTTCTCTTCGATATACGTTCTGCGGAATTCTCTGGGATAATCGTACATATCGGGCAGGTCCAGCACGCCGTCTATATCGAACTCTTTAACGCATTGTATAAGGTGCTCTGCCTGGTCCTGCCAGTCGACCATGCGTGCCGACCGGTTATTAAGGTAGTGAGTTGCAAGGGCATATGCCGGGTCATCCGATACTTCTCCGATCTCTTCGCGGAAATAGCGGCTCCCGGTGTCCAGATCGTCCATGGCGATCAGACAGCCCGCCTGTTCGACAAGGTCCGGGTAACCGGGATTATCCAGTAGATCACTGGACAGGAGGATGCGTGGACGGGTAGAACCGGCAGAAACTCTACGGCCTTTAATATAAGGGAGCAGTTCTTCGAGTTGCCTGTTGAACTCATCTCTTGGCATCACCGCAGCGGCAGTAGTGAGGGAGAGAAATTCACTGCCGGACATGGGAGGTATTTCTTGCTTCCTGAGGTCGTAGACCTGTCGGAGCAGGGACCTGCTTTTATCGTATACGGCGATTGCATGACGAAGTGAAGCATCGTCGATGTTGACTTCGAAGAAGCCGGATAGGGCGGAAATCATGCCGCGGATATGGTCGGCAAAGCGATGGCGCGCGGCCCCGGAATCGATGATAGGGACATCGAGAATGTGAGTGAAGGGAGTTTTATTCAGGGAAGTCCACAAGTCCCATACGCGAACAAAATCCGCGTCGCGAGTGCTGGCTACCATACCGTCGAGGAAGTCGAATCCACCTTCGAGGAGTGACTGTGTGACATGATTGAGAAAGCAGCAGCTTTGCGGGACGCGATACATCATAGCAAGCGAGATGTTCTCCTGCCATGTGCCCTGGATTCTCCAGGGGAGCATGCCTGCGGCGAAGATGACCTCTTCGGGGATGAGGGTATCGAGGACACCGATCACTTTTTTACCCTGTTTATGCCATTCGTGTGCCCAGCCTGTCCGGTAAATTCTGTTGCCGGTACTGAGCAAGTCGTTTAATTTATCTTCCATATACTCCAGACCGTCCTTTCTTTTACATGCGATATTATCAGCGGACGCAAAGGATAACCGATGTTTATCCTGAATGGCCGGGGTATTACATAAGCACCCCTTCATCAAGCGAAGCGATGATGATAAAGGACTCGGTCTTCGGTTCGGTCTGGGTGTTTGATAAGACTACCTGTTTATAGACGTCTGATTTCAGGTATGCATCGAGTGAAGCCTGGTCCTCAAAAGCGTAGAACCCGCCGACCTCACCGGTCTTGGGATCTGCCAGGAAGAATTTATGTTTCAGCCCGGGGACGGTCTTATAGAGATTGACAAGCTGTGACATGAGATTTTTCTGTTCTTCCGGCGATTGTTGTCCTTTTGTACGAAATAGTACTTTAAATCCGATCATTGCATTCCTCCATTAATATTTTTTATTTGAATATAGTTACTTCTTTTTAATTAATACTATACAAAATAATATATGTTCATCTGACGGGCATTATCCTGCAATAGAAGGTAAAAATAATACAATACCGGGAACCAGCAGCAAAAGACCTACATGGACCGCATCAGCAACAAGGAAAGGAAATATACCCTTGAATATCGTCGACATCGGCACATCCGGAGCTACTCCTGCTATGACATATACATTCATTCCTACGGGCGGAGTGATCATTCCGATCTCCACCACCCTTGTTACTATTATTCCAAACCATATGGGGTCGAAGTTCAGGCTTAAAATCAGCGGGAAGAAGACAGGAATGGTCAACAAGACCATTGCTCCTGCGTCCATGATGCAGCCAAGAAATAAATAAACCAGTATCACCAGTATAATAATGATTAAAGGAGGCAGAGATAGCCCGCTCACAACATCTGCCAGTGCCAGCGGAATAGTTGTCACTGCCATGAAATAATTGAAAATGAAGGCACCGATCATGATGCAGTAGACCATACCTGTTGTTTTCATCGTATCGAAGAGGGCTTGTTTGAATTTCGGCCAATTGAGTCTTCCTCTAATGAGTGAGAAAACAATAGCCCCGAAAGCGCCTACCGCTCCGGCTTCTGTCGGTGTGAACCAACCGATAATAAGCCCTCCCAGCACAAGAAGTATCAGTGCTATTATCTCACCACAACTTATAAACGCCATAAATTTTTCTTTAAGGCTGAAATGGGGACCGCGCGGACCGTAAGCAGGATTCAAACGGCAGAGAATGTATATAGTCGTAATATAAAAGACGGCCTGTAGTATTCCGGGGACCATACCGCCGCTGAAAAGCTTGCCGATGGAGGTTTCCGTGATTATCCCGTAAACGATGAGAATAGAGCTTGGGGGAATTAATATGCCAATGGTCCCGCCCGCGGCAATGGCTCCGGTGGCAAGTGCCGGACTATATTTATATTTTTTCATTTCCGGTAAGGTCACAAGGCCCATAGTGGCAGCTGTTGCTACACTGGAAGCACTCACGGCCGCAAAGCCGGCGCATGCACCTACGGTTGCCATCGCTAGACCGCCCCGCTGATGCCCCAGCCATCTTGCAGCCAGATTATACAGGTCTTTGCTTAAGCCGGAAGAGAATGTTATATGTGCCATAAGCAGGAATAGAGGCAGGACAGCGAGGTCATAACTGCATACTGTATCGAAAGGAGTGACAATAAGCTTACTGAGAGCTGCACTTTGCGAAACCAGATACCAGAACCCGCCGAAGCCTACCAGCGCCATACCAAACCCGACGGGGAGTCCGAAGGCCAGGAAGAAAAAAAGAACGATAAAGCCGATAATACCTACCAGAATAGGACTCATTTGCTCGTTACTCCGGATAACGATTTTATCAGGTCGACGAGAAGTACCAGACAAAATAGTATGAGCCCCAGCTCCCACATAATTCTGAACGGTAAAAAGGGTACGTGAAGTAAATAAGTTGCTTCTCCGCCAGTCGCTTTTTGTATCATGAGCCCGACACTGCCCCAGGCGATCAATCCCCAGAGACCCAGACTGATCAGTCCGATAATACTCCGAACGATTATCCGGATACGATCTGGGAGACGATCGGTTAATATTTTGATAACGATGTGACTTTGAGTCAATGCCGTATATACCAGAGCAAAAACAGCGGTTACCACTACCATCGGTCCGATTAATTCATAAGTACCTGCGATAACACCCCCGAAAAACCGGTAAATGATATTACTAACAATGAGGAGCATTACCGCCAATAATGTGCCCGCACCGATTGCCGCACCCACTTTTCCAATCCGCTGTATAATGCTGGCAATAGTATCCATTTTGTCTTCTCCCGACGTGATGTGTGGACCAGTTACCTCCTTCTGCAGAAGGAGGTAACTGGTCTGATAGAAGTGCCTGTTTTATGCGATTTTTATATTTATCAATGTTATTTACTGTACTTTTCAATCAGACTGTTGATATCTTCAAAAATCTCTGTACCGGGATATCCGGCAGCATTAAGCTCCTCTGCTTTCTCCGCACAGACCGATTGTATTATTGTGTCAAGCTTTTGTGCCTCATCCGCTGAAAGCTCAATGAACTCATGGCCCTTTTCTTTTGCAAAATCGTATCCGCCCTGTTCAGCTTTTAACATCTCATTCAGGAAGTTTTCATTATTCCAGGTATAGTTATCTTCAAATACTTTCTGTATATCGGCAGGGAGCTTGTTCCAGCTGTCCAGGTTCATTACTTTTCCG
>CAZAIO010000021.1:0-27457 GCA_964485235.1 uncultured Dehalococcoidales bacterium | reverse complement strand
AAAGACAATATCGTCGACAATAGGATATAATTAGGGGTTGATGATTTCGCTATATAGAAACGCGGTGCACTATTGTATATATAATTGAATAAAAGTACATATTTAACCGGTCCATCTGAAGGAGGTCGTTATGAAGAAAAAAGGGCTTACAATTTTATCAAGAATGTTATTAATATTAGCGCTTTGTTTTGTGGTCGGAACTGTCGCGTGTAACAAAGGCGGTAGTGAAGAACCGTCTAAACCTTCAAGCTCAGGCAGCAGCCATATAGGCGACAACCAGCCGCCGGTCATATCGAGCCTGACAGCTGCTCAATCAAGTGTAGCTGCAACAAATTCAACTGAAATACGCTGCGTCGCATCGGACCCGGATGGAGACAAGGTGCGCTATACATGGTCGACGAACGGAGGAAAGTTCAGCGGCACGACCAACGAGTCGCTTATTGTGTGGGTCGCGCCGAGCCAGTATGGAGACTATGAAGTAACTGTAGAAGTAGAAGACGGCAAGGGCGGTTCTGTAAATTCTACGGTGGTAATTTCGGTCATCGCAAACCAGAACCCGGTGATTACCGACCTGGTTGCAAAGCCCAACCTGGTAGGACTCGGCGGCTCGTCTATAATTACCTGTGCCGCGAACGATCCTGACGGCGACACAGTGAGGTTCACATGGTCGGCAAGCGACGGGGATATCACCGGCGTCGGCGATGAGATCACATGGATGGCGCCGCGAAAAACAGGCACGTTCGAGATCACAGTCGTGGTGAGTGACGGAAAAGGCGGTGAATCAAAGAATAATGTTCTGGTAACCGTAGGTTCTGCGATGAAAACGGTGACCTTGAACACCATCGATGAAGAGACGGGCACCGTCTCTCCAAACGACAAAGACCTTACAAAAACACGTGCGGGAGATGATTCTAAAGAAACTCCGTACCGTGCGTTCTGGAGCTTCAATATCTTCAGTTTACAGCGAACAGAGATCAAAGAGGCAAAGCTTATCTTCGGTCCCTCCGAGATCGTCGGCGAACCGTTTACCAAAGTCGGATCGAACTCGCTTAACGGGCTTAAACTCCTCCAGGTAAAATACGGCGAAGGTTTACCGAACTATAATATTATCGGAACAGGCCTTTCACATGCCCAGGCATCTATGTTCACACAACCGACAATTGTCGACGTTACCGAGGAAGTAGCGTGGCAGGTGAAGTCCGGAGCCAAACGTTTCCAGATCGAAGCGCTTTTCGGAGTTCCGAACAACGGCAACGGTATCTCAGAATGGATACAATGGTCTGACCTTGTGCTCGAGGTATCGTACACAGAATAACAACTTTGTTTGATTTTGTTGGTAAATAAGGCGGCATAAAAGCCGCCTTATTTTTTCATTAATGCATATCTGATTGCCCTTTGACATTGTATAAATAAGATGCTACATTATAATAAAAGTTAGCAGTCGAGACCAGAGAGTGCTAAAAATGAAGGTAAATTTAACACAACGAAGGGCGAATATACTTAAAATAATAGTGCGTGATTATATTGCTTCGGCAGCGCCTATCTCATCGGATATAATATTCCGCCGCTATAATCTGGGCGTCAGTCCTGCAACCATACGTAACGATATGGCGCACCTCGAGGAAGAAGGATATATCAGCAGGCCGCATACCTCCGCCGGGTGTATTCCTCTCGACAGGGCGTACCGTTTTTATGTCGAGTCGATTTCCGGTGAACAGGCTCTTCCTGTGGAAGACCAGCTTCACATTCGGGAGCTATTCGACCAGATAGAAGAAGAAATGGACCGGTGGTTAAAAATGGCGGCGCTGCTCCTTTCGAACTTGGTTGGAAATGCAGCCCTGGTCACATTTCCCAAGGCAAATAAATGTACGTTTAAACATATCGAACTGATTTCTTTGAATGATTTTCTTGCAATGATGATCATTGTTTTCAGCGAAACAATGATCAAGCAACAACTGGTATCGTTTAACGAGCCGGTCACACAGGAACGGCTCACAACAATCGCTAACAGGATGAACGATATATATTCCGGCCATACCAGTTCTGAAATCTCGCGTCTTATGCAGAATTCAAGCGTCGAGGAACAGCGTATTACAGAAGCAATAATGGACGCGATGGTTGCAGAGGAACGCTCCGGATATAACAGGCCCCATATAGAGGGCGTACGGTTAATGCTGGGACAACCTGAATTTGTCGATAAAGCAAAAATGCTCGGTATTATGGAAATGATGGAAGCCGGCGACTGGCTCAGGCCCGTGCTGACAAAGATATACGGCCATAACAAGATTCAGGTTGTGATAGGCAATGAAAGCAATGCAACGGCACTTAATGATCTGAGCCTGGTGCTCGGCCGTTATGGAGTTCCCCGGAAACTCGACGGCGCCCTGGGAATCATCGGCCCTACCAGGATGGACTATCAGAAGGCTATATCCGCGGTAAACTATGTGTCCGACATTCTAAGCTATTTAATATCCGGTATCTACAGCGAAGACTAAAATCCGCAATAAAGGAGAGGGACATTGACGAAGAGAGAAAGAAAAGACGATGTACATGAACCGGACAATGCCCAACCGGCGGCAGCCGGGGAACCCGGAACGGAACAATTTGAGCAAGTGCTGTATGACTTAAAGGAAAAAGCGGAGAAATTCAAAGAAAACTGGCAAAGGGCGGAAGCAGATTTCAGTAACTATAAAAAGCGTGCAGAACAGGAGAAAAACGAAATAGGCGTTTCGGTCTGTTCCACACTTATCCTGAACCTTCTGCCGGTAATAGACGATTTCAGACGCGCGTTCGACTCTCTTCCGGAGGAACTGGAAGGCCAGGACTGGATCGAAGGAATACGTTTAATATACCGCAAGCTTGAGAACATTATGGAGACCCAGGGGCTTTGCGGGATCGATTGTGTGGGCAAATGCTTCGATCCGCGTTATCACGACGCGATCGCCCATATAAAAGGCGAGGAAGGAATCGTACTGGAAGAAACGCAAAAAGGTTATACGTTCAAAGACAGAGTACTAAGACCCTCTCAAGTGGTGGTGGGAAAGGGAAATGAAGAAAGCAATACCGACTAATATAAATCTTTAATAAATGTGTAATGCAATCAGCTAATCAATAAGGAGGAGAATATGGGAAGAACAGTAGGAATTGACCTTGGAACTACATTCAGCGCTGTGGCAGTCATCGAGGGAGGAGACCCGAAAATCATCACGAATACGGAAGGGGAAAGGCTTACTCCGTCGGTAGTCGCCATAGACAAAAAAGGCGAACGCATGGTCGGGCTTCTTGCCAAACGGCAGGCGGTTACCAACCCGGAAAATACCGTTTATAGCATCAAGAGGCTCATGGGCCGTAAATTTAAGGACCCCATCGTCCAGCAAGACATCAAGCGCCTGCCTTATAAAATCGTCGAAGCGTCCAACGGCGACGCAAAGGTGATGATGGGCGGTAAAGAATTTAGCCCGCCTGAAGTGTCCGCAATGATACTGCAAAAATTAAAGGCGGACGCGGAGGCGTATCTGGGTGAGAAAGTTACCGACGCGGTTATTACGGTACCTGCATATTTCAATGACAGTCAACGGCAGGCAACAAAAGACGCCGGTACGATTGCAGGGCTTAACGTGATCCGCATCATCAACGAGCCTACGGCATCGGCACTGGCATACGGGCTCGACAAAAAGAAGGATGAGACGATTGCGGTATATGACCTCGGTGGAGGTACTTTCGATATTTCGATCCTCGAATTGGGAGAAGGCACTTTCCAGGTCAAAGCAACCAACGGCGATACGCACCTTGGCGGTGATGATATAGACCTCAGGGTTATGGACTGGCTCTGCGAAGAGTTCAAGAAAGAATCGGGCATAGACCTGCATCAGGACAGAATGGCGTTACAGCGGCTCAAGGATGCAGCGGAAAAAGCCAAACGCGAGCTCTCTACCGTGGCACAGACCGATATCAACCTGCCTTTCATTACAGCAGATGCGTCAGGCCCCAAACACCTGAACATCAATCTGACCAGGGCAAAGCTCGAACAGCTTACCATCGATATACTGGAAAAAAGCATCGAGCCGTGCAAACAGGCACTGAAAGACGCCAACCTTTCTACGGCACAGATTACCGACGTTGTACTCGTGGGAGGTTCGACGAGGATGCTCAAGGTCCAGGAAATAGTACGACAATTTTTCGGCAAGGAGCCCATAAAGGGCGTTAATCCCGATGAGGCAGTTGCACTCGGAGCTGCCATTCAGGCAGGAGTCCTGAAGGGAGATGTCCGCGAAGTACTGCTGCTCGATGTGACGCCGCTCACGCTCAGTATTGAAACACTGGGTGGCGTTGCCACTGCGCTTATCCCGCGCAACACGACAATACCCACGTCGAAAAGCCAGGTATTCAGCACTGCGGCGGACAACCAGCCGAGCGTTGAAATCAATATCCTCCAGGGCGAGCGGCCGATGGCTGCCGATAACCGCAGCCTCGGACGGTTTATTCTGGACGGTATTTTACCAGCGCCGCGCGGCGTACCTCAGATCGAAGTTACATTCGATATCGATGCGAACGGCATTCTGAATGTCCGTGCCCAGGATAAGGGGACAGGCAAGGAACAGAAGATCACCATTACAGCATCCAGCGGTCTGAGCAAAGAAGAGATCGACAAAATGGCGCGCGAAGCCGAAGCCCATGCCTCAGAAGACTCCAAAAAGAAAGAGGGAATCGAAGCACGGAATGAATGCGACAGCCTTATCTATACTGTAGAACGTGTCCTGCGCGAGCAGGGAGACAAAGTCCCAGCGGACTTAAAGGGAGAGATAGAAGGCAAGGTCGCCGCTGCCCGCTCGGCATTACAGGGGAGCGATAACGACATCATACGCAGTGCCGCGAAAGAGCTGTCGGAGCTGATGCAGAAGATCGGCTCGGCGGTCTACCAGCAGGCAGGCACACCACCTCCAGGCGGAGAGGCTCCGGGTGGAGGAGCGGAAGGCCCGTCCGAAGGCGGAGGAACCGAAGGTGGAGACGAAGGCACAGTAGAAGGCGAGTTCCGGGAAGTCTAAGGGCTTTCTGTATAACCGGTAATTAATGGGAGACCTCACGGTAATAAATATCGTGAGGTCTTATTTTTTTAATATGCGGACCATTACTGGCTATCTGTTTTATATATTTATTCCATCAGGGAGTTTTGCATAAAGCTCAAATTTATATTGACTGAATACACCGGCAAGCTTTTCGATTTGAATTTTATGCATTCTTAAAGCTTTCTTAATCCTTGTAACTCTGTCGATTAATATATATAATACCTAGACAAACGAGGTATCTAAAAAATCACAGCTATTACCGTTTAGTATGGCTTCGCAGAAAAAATATATTCCCCTTCATGAACTGATAGACCTTAGCGGTAAAAGATGTATCGTTACCGGAGGCGCAGCGGGCATAGGCCTGAGCATTTCATACCGCCTTGCCGAAGCAGGGGCAACCGTTGTTATCGCCGATATGAACGAAGCCGAAGCGGTACGCGCTGCCGGGGCGCTTGGAGAACAGGGATTCACCGTTATTCCCGTGCGATGTGACGTGGGCGATGAGAAAGACATCCGGCATATGGTCGATACTGCCGTACAAAATATGGGTGGAGTCGACATCCTGGTTAATAATGCAGGCATTTATCCGCATATACCGCTGGAACAGATGACCGCGGCAGATTTCGAACGCGTGCTCGCAGTGAACCTCAACGGAACATTCAACTGCTGCCGCGAGGTGAGCACACATATGATAGAGCAGGACCGGGGCGGCTGTATTATCAATATCGGTTCTATCGACTCGGTCCATCCGTCTGCCAGAGGGCTATCTGCATACGATGCATCTAAAGGCGGCGTGCTCTCTCTTACCAGAAGCCTCGCCCTGGAATTGGGCGCACATGATATCAGGGTGAACGCAATTCTACCCGGCGGCATTCTTACAGGCGGCGTCATAACGCAGTCCACGCGAGAACCGACAGGGGAAGGGAAAAAACAGTTTAAAGCTTTTATGTCGCGCATGGTGCTCGGCCGTATGGGAGAAGCGGATGATGTAGGACGGGTCGCGCTGTTTCTCGCTTCGGACATGGCTGCCTATATAACGGGAAGCACGATCGTTGTAGACGGAGGATACCTGATATCGTAACCATACAAAAAACACTGTGTACCAGGATATATCTGATGGTAATGCAAAAGGTTTGTAAACACTATGCAAGATAAAATACTCATCATGACCGATACGGTCGCCTGCATCCCTGAAGACCTTGCCGGAAAATACAATATAGCGGTGGTCCCGGCAGCCAATATTCTTTTCGACGGTCAACAGTATATCGACGGTGTTACAATCAGCGCTGCCGAAGCATATGAATTTATCAGGAAAGACCCGGACAAGTTCATGACATCCGCGCTTAGTCCCGCCTTTCTGCTGGATGAGTACCGGAAGCAGGGTGCGGGATATCAACATATCCTTTTTATTATTCTATCCTCACATCTAAGCGCCGGTTTCACAACTGCCCGCCTTGCGGCGGACCTCTACCAGAACGAGACGTCCGGGACAACTGTCGAAGTGCTGGACTCTAAAAGCTGCGCAAGCAGTCAGGGCCTTATCGTGCTCGCTGCGGCAAGAGCAGTCGAAAAAGGACTTACTTACAGACAAGTCGTAAATTATACGACGAAAATCCGCGATTGCACCAAAGGACTGATGATGCTCGATACTCTCCGGTATGTATACAGGACGGGCAGGCTGTCGAAGCTGGGATCAAAAATTGCATCCATGTTCAATATCAAACCGATCAACCGCGTTACGGAAGATGGCAAGATAGAGATGGTGGACAGGACGAGGAACAGGGAACACGGGCTCGATATCATTATAGAGCTTATCAAAGAACAGTCGAAGACCGATTCGCTTCACTTCATGGTCACCCATGCGGCCGATCCGGCGGGTGCTGACCGGCTTGTCACACTGCTCCAGGACAATTTCACATGTCTCGATATGATAGTGAGCGATTTCAGCCCGGTGATGGGATACGGCGCCGGCCCGGGTACTCTGTTTGTCGGCTTTCAACCGGATATTTAACGTAAACGGGAATAGCAGCAAGTCCCGGCTGTTTATAAATATAAGGGAATGAAATAAAGAGGAGGTGTACTATGTCCGGCATTTTAATCATGACCGATACAGTTTCCTGTATACCGCAACATATTGCTGCCGCGAACAATATAAAAATAATACCGGCGGCGAATATAATGTACGATGAACAGACCTATATCGAAAATGTAACGATCACCGCTACCGAAGCATATGAACTTATCAAGAAAGACCCTGACAAATTCCTTACCTCCGCCACCACCCCCGCATTGATACTTGAAGAGTTCGAAAAAAACAGCGCGGAACATGATGTTATAGTTCATATCACGCTTTCCGGTAAATTAAGCGCCGGATATAAAACATCTTCACTCGCGGCGGAGACATTCCAGGAAAAGCACCCTGACAAGAAAGTATATGTTGTAGATTCCAGAACAGTCGCCGGAGCGCAGGGGCTCGTGGTGCTCGCGGCAGCGAAGGCTGCTCAAAAGGGCATGACCCCTGAGCAGATCACCGATGCAACCACACAGGCAAGGGAAAAGACCGGCGGTCTTTTTATTCTGGAAACCCTGCGCTATATATACAGGACCGGACGGATGTCCAAGCTGGGATCGCGTATAGCCTCCATGTTCAATATCAGGCCTATAAATATGGTAATGAATGACGGCAGTATTGAAATGGTGGAAAGGACCCGCAATATTGACCAGGGTTTCGACCTTATGCTCGATATCATTAAAAAGGAAGCGGGGACTGATACGCTCCACTTCATGGTGAACCACGCGAACGACCTCCCCGGAGCCGAGAAATTCAGCGCTTTGCTTAAACAGAACTTCAAATGTCTCAGCCTTGAAATAAGCGATTACAGCCCGGTGATGGGATACGGTGCCGGTCCCGGCGCTATATTCGTCGGCTTTCAACCGGACATTGATTTGTAGAAAGGCATATAACTGGATATAATTTTATTAACCACATGTAATTTCATATAAACAGACCATCCCTCTTGTCTTTCTGACAGTGAAAGCAGGGCTGCGTCAATTAACTGCAAAGGGGATAGTATGGCTCAGCAAATTAAAAGTGGACTGCCTGCACTCGACAGGTTTCGACAGGTCAACGCAACTTTTCCCGGCACTTCCGACATCAGGGAGCATAAGGCAAAAGGGAAAAAGGTATTCGGCTGGCTTTGTACCTACGTCCCTGAGGAAATCATGCACGCCGCAGATATCCTCCCCGTCAGAATTACAGGTTACTCGGAAGAAGTCGAGTTGGAAGAAGGAAACGCCTACCTTTATATCAATAACTGTTCCTTTTCCCGGAGCTGTTTACAGCTGGGACTCAAAGGAGGTTACGAATTTCTCGACGGGGTTGTAGGCGGGTCTACCTGTGACGGCGCACGCAGGTTATTCGACCTGTGGCGTTATTATATCGGTACGCCCTTTCACCATGTGTTGACAGTACCGCGCAAGTATACACAATCTGCACATGACCTGTATTTCAACCAGGTTGAGCAATTCAAACAGCACCTGGAAGAGCATCTCGGCATCCGCATCGAAGACGATGCGCTCATGAACTCTATCAGGGTCTACAACAGGTCGAGAGAACTGCTTAAACAGCTATATGAGCTCCGTAAACTGGACTCCCCGCCGATAACCGGTGCGGAGACAATGGAAGCGCTCGATGCCAGCTTCCGGATGCCGAAGGAATCATACAATGAACAACTCGATACCCTGCTAAACGAGATCGCTTCATCGGGAAACAGTCACAGAGGGCGCGCACGGATCATGCTCGTGGGCAGTGTCATGGCAAATCCTCAATTCATCAAATGTATAGAAGAGCAGGGGGGACTGGTGGTAACCGATGAGCTCTGCACCAGCACACGGTACTGGTCGGACCCTGTCATCATCGAGGAGAACGATACCCCGCTGCGAGCTATTGCGCGCCGTTATTTAAACAATTTTCCCTGTGCACGCATGGTGCCGTCCGACGAGCGTTTCAACCGTATCATTGAACTTGCCCGCGCGTTCAAGGTCGACGGCGTGATCAGCCAGACCGTACGATACTGCGTACCATATGCTCATGACCTGCCTCTATTGACCGGAAAACTCAAGAATGAAGGATTTCCCGTACTCGCCCTCGACGTCGAATACGGCACACCCGGATCGGGGCAAATTCAGACGAGAGTCCAGGCATTCCTGGAAATGATAGAGGCAAGGAAAAAATGATCGTTAACAGGGAACAGCAAAGCAGGTTAAAATCAATAATAAGGGCAAGCAGGCTTATTTCCAGGATGCAGCAGGCGGTCCCCGAACCCCGAAAAAGCGAATCCATGTATTACGATATGCTTACCGGCTATTACCGCCGCCTGCTCGAAGCAAAAGAGGAAAATAAATTTATCGCCGCGCATACAGTCTTTTTCCCTGCTGAAATCCTCTACGCGATGGATATCGTACCCATGCATACCGAGACCACGACATGGATGATCTCGCTCTTCACGGGTGAGTGCTCCGACATGCTCGCCGCCGGGGCGGAACTGGGGATGGCTTCCGAGATATGCTCGCCGCACCGCGGACTTGCCGGTGCTTTTTCCTTGGGCGTGCTTCCGCGGCCGGATGCCGTACTCTGGTCGAATATGGTATGTGATAACACCGCAAAAAGCGGCGAGCTGGTCATGGAGATCAATGATTGTCCCGGGTATTTTCTCGACCATCCGTTCCAGCATACAAAAAACGAAGTAGACTATTTCGTCGGGGAACTCAGGGGGATGATCGATTTTCTCGAACGGCTGTCGGGCAAGAAAATGGACCTGGACCGTCTTTCTGAGATAGTCGCCCGTATGGACAGGCAGATCGAGCTCTACCGCGAGATCAGCGAATTACGCAAGGCAATACCGACGCCTTTTCATGCTCAGGGCTTTCTGGAACTTCTCTCTGTAGACTATCTATTTCCGGGTCAACCGGAGGCAATCGATTATCTTGAAACACTAAGATCGGAACTGGAAGAAGCAGTAAAAAAAGGAAAAGGCGCTGTTGAGAATGAGCGTTTTCGTCTCATGAGCTTCTTCATACCGCCCATGTACCTGATGGGCTTTATGGAAAAAATCTTGAACGAGTTCGGTGCCGCGAGCGTAACAGAGCCGTTCTTCACTTTCTGGGGAGAGGGAAAGCTCGATCCGGAAAAGCCCCTGGAAAGCGTAGCAGAAAAATCGTTCATGCTGCCCGAAATGCGTATGTACGGGCCGATGGATGAAAGAGCAATCGACAGCATCAAAAAATGTGCCGGAGAATATAAAGTGGACGGGGCTATCTACTATGCCGATGTCGGATGCCGGCATACGTGCGCGACGATAAAGCTGTTTAAAGACGTCCTCAACGAGCTCGATGTGCCCATGCTTACTGTAGACTGTGACGTAGTAGACCCTACTATCACCTCGCAAGACGAAATGAGGGAAAAACTGGAGCAGTTCTTCGAGCTTCTGGAGGACCGTTAATCAAAACCCGAAGAGGAAATAATGACTGTAAAAGCGATAGGTATAGACGTAGGCAGCCAGACCACAAAAGCGGTGCTGATTGAAGACAATCAAATACAGGCGTCGAGCATCATCCTTTCCAAAGAAGAGGTGGAAATAAGCGCAAAGGCGGCGGTGGAACAGGTGCTCAACGGAACAGGTATCTCGCCTGATAGTATTTATGTTACGTCAACCGGAATAGGCGGCAAGACCGTCCCGTTCAGCAATCAGCACAAGAGTATTACGACATGTCTCGGTCGGGGGGTACACTTCCTGCTGCCGGACGTGCGGCTGGCAATAGACCTCGGTGCTGAAAGCGGCACCGTGATCAAATTGAACGATAGGGGACGCCTCAGCGACTGGGCAACACATGATAAATGTGCAGCCGGTACCGGCCTTTTCCTGCAGCAAATGGCTAAACTGATGCTGCTCTCTATGGAGAAAATGTCGGACATCTCCTTTCAATCGACCTTTAAAGCGGATATCACCAGCACCTGTGCTGTATTTGCGGAGTCGGAGGTAATATCGCATGTACACCGGGTACCGCCTACTCCCATGCCCGATATCGCTGCCGGTATTTATTATTCCATAGTCAGCAGGGTAATGACCCTGTGCAAAAGAGTGGGCATCCAGAGGGAGGTCGCTGCTGTCGGCGGGGTAGCGCTTAATAAAGGGCTTGTCCGTATACTGGAAGAGGAAATGCATTTTAAAATAATGGTGCCGGAGAAGCCTCAGATTGCCGCTGCGGTGGGCGCCGCCCTGATATCCCGCGAAACCATTGAGAAAGGAGCCCTCTAAACCGATGATAGTAGCCGGAATTGATATAGGCTCCCGTGCCGCTAAAGGTATTATCATGAAAGACGGGGAAATCGTCTCGTCGGTAATCAGAGACACGGGGCCGGAAAGCGTTAAAACTTCATATATGCTCATGGAAGACCTGTTGCGCGGAAAAGATTTCACTATCGATGATATCAGCTATTGTGTTGCAACCGGTTACGGAAGAGTGCTCGTCCCGTTTGCAAATGAAAATATCTCGGAAATAAGCTGTCACGCCCGCGGCATCAACTGGTATTTTCCGTCCGTAAGAACGATCCTGGATATGGGAGGCCAGGACTGTAAAGCCATCAACTGCGATGAAAACGGACAGGTAACGAACTTTGTTATGAACGATAAGTGTGCAGGCGGCACCGGACGATTTCTTGAGATGATAGCGGACGTGTTGAACACACCGCTGGAAGAGATCGGAGCGGTCTCCCTCTCATCCAGGACGGTTATCCCGTTCAATACAATCTGTGCCGTATTCGCAAAATCGGACGCCCTCGGCTATCTAAGAAAGGGAGCATCGAAAAGCGACATTCTTGCAGGCCTGCACGATGCAATTGCAATACGGTGTCTTAATCTGCTAAAACGGGTAACCCTTCAAAAAGACTTTACCATTACGGGAGGCATTTCAAAAAATAAGGGAATGGTTTCCAAGATAAAGGACAAGGTAGGCATGGAGCCCCTGCTCTGCGAAGACCCTCAACTGGTGGGGGCGATCGGCGCCGCCCTGTTTGCACAGGAGCATTTCGATGGAAAAGGCTCATCGGGAATGAAAGCGAACTACGGATATTCGGACGGCACCGGCGAATATTTTATTACAATCGATACGACAAAGTGCGATGGCTGCGGCGAGTGCGTGAAAGCATGTCCGGAAGATATATTCGTTATCACACTCGATAATTTCGGATGGCCCAGAGCAGAAGTGAAAGACGATGCACGAAAAAAGCTCGCTCAGTTATGCCAGGGATATAAATCGTGCGCGGGAAATGAAACGGACTGCCACCGCGCCTGTCCCGGCGATGCTATTTCTCATACATGGTAGGACTAATCAAAAAGAAGCTGCAGACCGGTAAAGGAGGAAGACAACGATGTCATCATTCGATGAATTACAAAAAGCTATCGTAAAAATAACCCGATGTGACCGTCAGAGCATCAAGATAGACACAGAATTGAAAGACATCGATGCCGATTCACTGCACTGGGTGCAGATTATCGTTGCGCTTGAAAACGCCCTCGATATTGAAATAGACACGGAACAAATGAGAGACATGGCCACGGTCGGAGACTTCGCCAATTACCTCGACAGCCTGACAAAATAATAACTTACGACTACCGTTATAGACCTTCGGCTCTCTTTTTTTGTTATTACGTTTGTGTTAAAAATATTATATTGCGGCTGCTACATGAATCCTTTAAGTGCAAGGAGCCTGTTTTTCCGGTTTCAAAAGATGATAAATAATGTGCTATAATCAGGTGTTTCTGCCTAGAGAAAACAGGCATCATAGCGAAGGAAAATTTGAGAGCTATATGGTACCATCGATAAATCAAACGGTTACCAGTCTTAAAAGTTAGTTTTACCTGAATCTTTTCTACCTCTACGGGTTAAACTATTAAACTTTATTCGGAACGGTTTATTCAGCTCATTTCAAAAAATCGCTTTAATAAGCATACAAAGCTGAGGAATATATTTGCGATGGAATAGATAACAAGGAGCAGCCGAATGACTTCTGATCAAATGTCTACCAGTGTCGCATCGATTGAACGTAAAGCTGAGGATATTCTTGAATCAGCCAGAAAGCAAGCCGGCGACATCATTTCAAAAGCCAAGAATGAAGCAAAAGATATCGTATCGTGCAAACCTCCCGTAGAAGATTTTAAAAAAGAGTCCCGGAATATTATTGAGAAAGCAAAAGATTCAGCCGGTAAAGCGGTACGGGACGCCGAAGATAATTACAGCAGCATTAAAAAACTTGCCGAGCCGAAAATCAGCGAAGTATCCAAACGTATTCTCGATATCGTCACAGGAGTCGCATCGATATGAGCGGCCTGATTCTGAGCACCCCGGAACCGATGAACAAGGTACGGGTTGTCACGATGAAGGACCTTGCTGAACAGACACTCAAAGCGCTCCAACGGATAGGGGTACTTCACGTCGAGGTAAGCGAAGAGCTTAGCCCTATCGATATCGCCTATCTGGATCAACATAAAAATGAAGTCACCGAACTGATCAACATGGTCAATGAGGTGCTGAATTACACACCTATCAAAACATCTCTCCCGAAAGACAAAGAGGTCCTTTATTTGCGGCCGTTCAACGAACTGCAAAGCGAAGCTTCTTCGCTCTGCGGAGGGCTTAGCCAGCAACATCAGAAGATAGTCAGAAAGAGGAGAGCGCTCACGCGTTTGACCGAACTGAAGACCTTTCTCACACCTTTTGCAGGAGAGAGCGACCTGAAAATCAATGATTTGAACTACTCCGGCAAACATCTTTTTTCATGCGTCGCAATTATCCCGGACGAAGTCTACGATACCGACCTTCAACAAAAATTATCTTCTCTCGCACTTCAGACCGTAAGCCGCACCGTCGGCATCAATACGGTCCACTATATAATCGGCAAATCCGAAGAACAGGAAGCTCTGGTATCGCTGATAACCGAGACCGGAGGCGGTATCCTGCAGGTACCGGATGACGATTCAACGGTCAGCGAATTTCTGGAAGCAAATGACGATGAAATAGCTGATGTTCAAAATGAACTGGTAACCCTCGAAAGGGACCTTTCAAAAGATATTCAGGAAAATTTGGAGAAACTTATTTTGACCAAGGCAGCATTGCTCGCTGAAAGTGAAAGGCTTGCAGTGCTGGCTAAAGCCAGTGAAGCCAAATATGTCACGATGATCGAGGGATGGATTCCAGAGACCACCCTTCATCCTGCAATCGCCGAACTTAAAGACTCGATCGATTCCATATTTGTAGATAGCCGGAAACCGGAACCAGGTGAAACACCGCCGACCAGGCAGAGGAACCCTGTACCGGTCAAGCCGTACCAGGTTATCACAAACCTGTTCAGTATACCGAAATATCAGGAATGGGACCCGACACCGCTTATTGCTTATTCCTTCGCCATTTTCTTCGGTTTGATGATGGGAGATGTAGTATATGCGCTGGGAACCATAGCCCTCGCAAAATTTCTTCTTCCCAGGTTCACCGACAATACAGAGTCGGAAGGTTTTAAATTGTTTCAGCGGCTTATGTATATCAACGGTGCTGTAGCGCTCATCATTGGACTCTTAAGCGGTACTTATCTGGGCGACTTCTTCCCTAAATTCTTCGGTATTGAAAGCCTGGCACTCGTAAAAGGAGTAGAAAAAGTACTCACTACACCTATTTTATTTATATTGGTGTCAATAATAATCGGATTTGTCCATGTGAATATAGGACACCTTATAGGAATGATCAAAGGTATAAAGGAAAAGACCACCTATATTATTATAGGAAAAATCGGCCTGTTTCTTCTCCAGATAACGGCGATACCTTATTTGATGAAGATGCTGATAAGCAGCGATATCGCCATATTCACCCCGGGGGTGATGAAGATTCTGGGATACGGACTTATAGTAAGCATTATTTTGATTATTATCGCATCGGTTATGGAAAAAGGCGCATTCATGGGAAGCATTTTCTGGCTCTTTGATATAACAGGCATACTGGGGGACGTCATGTCCTATGCCAGAATAGCCGGTGTAGGCCTTGCTACCTATTATCTTGCATTCTGCTTCAACCTTATCGCCACCCTTTTCCCCGCAATGCTTCCGGGGGCGGTGGGCGCGATCATAGGTTATATTATCGCGTTTTTCGTAATAGTAGTGGGCCACGTAGTGAACCTGGTCCTCGGTGTACTGACCGGCTTCATCCATTCACTACGATTATGTTTTGTGGAATTTCTACTTAAATTTTATGAAGGCGGTGGTAAAGAGTATAGTCCTTTCAAACTGAAGACTACGGCTTCCGCTTTAGCTGAAATTAAATCATAAATATAGAGGAGGCATAATGGTAATCGATCCATCATCTCTAGCTGTAATGGGAGGAGCACTGGCACTCGGTGGCGGTCTGGCAGGTTCTTCATGGGGCATTGCAAACGCCGCATCTGCCGGTGTTGCCACACTGTCCGAGGAACCGGGGCAATTAAGAAATGTTATCGTATTATCATCTCTACCCATGACTCAGACGTTTTACGGTCTGATCGTACTCATTCTTATCATCACGGCGGTCATACCCAAATTACCCGTCGACGGTGGTGCCGGTTTCGCAATATTGGGATGCGGCTTTATCGCCGGTATGGCTGAATTTTTCTCCGGCACCTACCAGGGTGCAGTATGCGCATCGGGCATTTCTATGCTGCCGAAAACCAAGGGGAAAATATTCACAAACTCCATGATGCTTGCGGTGTTCGTGGAGCTTCTCGGCGTACTCGGTCTGGTTTTTGCTATTATGGCTTTCAGCTTACTGGGATTGATGTAGGATAGGAGTTACTTATGAGCGGAATGGAAAAAATCACTGAAACCATACTCGCAAAGGTTGAAGAAGAAGCCCGGCAGATAATAGAAAACGCCAATAAGGAAGCTCTGAAAGAGGTCCAGAAGGCCGAAAAACAGGCAAAAACAAAATACGACGAGGAAAAACAGAAGGTAGTCGGTGATGCGGAACGTGAAGCCGCCAGAGTGCTGGCGCAATCGCAGATCGAAGCCCGCCAGAAACTTGCAATGGCGAAGGCTGAAATAATAGAGAAGGTCACGGCGAACGTGAAAGACAGCCTTGAAAAGGTCGCCGACAGACAACAGTCCCTGGCAGCACTTATTAAGGAAGCATTAGACGGACTTGATGTCGACAAAGCCGTCGTATATGTGTCGGCAGAAGATATAAGCGTGGCAAAGAAAGTAGTAAAAGCAGAAAAGACGATTGCAGACAGGATTTCGGAAATAAAAGAGGGCAAGTTTAACGGCGGTGCAATTACAGAGACTCTCGATGGAATGATAAGGGTGGACAACACATATGATACCAGGCTGAAAATGTTATTACCCCGTATCATGCCTGAGATAGAAAAAACGTTATTTTCAGATAAATAGGAGCTAATTTGAGCAATCCTAAATACTCGTTTATATCGGCTTACTTAAAGGGTGAAGAAGCTAAAACTGTAACGCACGAGCATATTAACAAGTTGCCGAAGTCGCCGAATATCGACGACATCATGACTGCTATCGATGGAACGGATATCGGCAACTATCTTGAGGAGTTCACGTTCACTATATTCGATGAAGTGGACGGAAGCCTGTTGAGATATCTCGGCCATTGTATCACTCGCATCGAAGCGTTCCGTTATATACCCGACGATATTGTTAAGATACTGAAGGTGTATATAGGCAAATACGACATATTGAATATCAAGGGAGCGCTTCAAAGAGTAACGACAGGCAAGAGGATGAAGGCAATCCCCATCGGTACTTTTTACGATAGTTTACTCCTGGACAACCTGATAGAAGCTGAAACTACAGACCAAATCGCAGATATTCTCGATAAATGTAATATGGGAGAGTATTCAGCCGTCGTAAAAGAATATAAACCCGATGACAGCCCCAAATCGAGGCTTATGGTTGAGTCTCAGCTCGACGGAATCTATTACAGGAGCATGTTTTCAGCAGCAAGGAAAATAAAGGACGGCTACGTTTTCGAAAAGGCTTTGGGCACTATCGTAGACATGACAAACCTGCAGGTAATTATCCGGGCAATAGTTAGCGGTGCAGGTATAGAAGCAATCGGCAGTACCATACCGGAAGGATATCTTATAGCGCCGGGCACAATAAAGGAATTGCTTTCATCGAAACTGAACGACCTTGCTACGAAAGTCGGCACCCAGTCTTACCGCGATATAGTTGAAAACGTGGTCAATGAATACGGAAGAACACAGAACATTCTTTCGATTTCGGCAGCGCTCGATAAAAATACGCTCGAACTGCTGCGGGGAACGCTATCGCCCAGAGTAATGTCCCCGCTCATGATAGCCTGGTACTTGATACTTAAAGAGAATGAAATCAGAAATTTACGTCTCTTGTTTAAGGCGCAGTTCGACAGGATTCCCGTAGAAGAAATTAAAGATTATTTGGTGTATGCATCATGATACCGGTAAATCAAGTAAGTATAGCAGTAATCGGAGATGAAGACCTGGTCAACTCATTGAGGTTTGCGGGTGTTCGCAATTATTTTGTTATCAAAGATGAACAAACAGCCCGTGCAGATACCAGACAGGCGTTTACAACCCTGCTGGGAAAATCGGATATAGGCATTATTGTACTTCAGGAAGACTACGATGAATATGTCAATGACCTGATAGTCAAGTTCAAACAGAGTAAAAAAATGACTCCTGTAATCATTGAAGTGCCTTCCAAGTTCGGAACAAAGCACAAAGATGTCTCCCAGTACTATAGGACCTATATCAAAGGGTATATCGGCTTCGATATTGAAATCTAGCAATTTTTCTGGAGGTTAGCCATGGGAAAAATATGGAGGGTCTCGGGCCCCGTCGTGATAGCGGAAGACATGAAGGGCTCGCAAATATATGAAATTGTCGAGATCGGCGAAAGAGGTCTTGTCGGCGAGATAATCGGCCTCGAAGAAGATAGAGCAATTATCCAGGCACACGAAGAGACCCTGGAGTTACAGGTCGGTGAACGGGTGAGAGGCACAGGGACCATTCTCACCGCAGAGCTGGGACCGGGTATCGTGGGATCCATTTACGACGGGCTCCAGAAATCGCTGACAGTGTTGATGCAACAGAGCTCATTCCTGTTACGCGGTGCCAAGGCTCCCGCCTTACCACGCGATAAAAAATGGGACTTTACACCCGTGGTTAAGGTTGGCGACCAGGTCTCGGGCGGATTCATCATCGGCACTGTGCCTGAAACACATCTGATCGAACATAAAGTCATGGTGCCTCCGGGAATCGAAGGCACAGTAAAGAAAATAGCGCCTAAAGGTGAATATACGGTCGAAGAGACCATCATGACTATTGAGCATCACGGTGAGACCAGAAATATCTCCATGATGCATAAGTGGCCGGTCAGAAAGCCGAGACCTTATAAAAGCCGGTACGATCCTTCGCAACTGCTTGTAACCGGTATGAGAATAATGGACTATATGTTCCCCCTGGTGCTGGGCGGTAAAGCAGCAATTCCGGGAGGTTTCGGTACCGGAAAGACGGTATCACTTCAACAGTTAGCAAGATGGGCACAGACTCAACTTAATATTTATGTAGGTTGCGGAGAACGCGGCAACGAGATGGCGGATGTGCTGTACAGCTTTAAGGAGCTTAAGGACCCGGCGACGGACAGGCTGCTCCTGGAAAAAGAGGTGTTTATAGCCAATACGTCCAACATGCCGGTGGTTGCCCGTGAGGCGAGCATTTTCGTCGGGGTGACGCTTGCGGAATATTATCGCGATATGGGCTATGATGTACTTCTGGTCGCGGACTCTACATCACGATGGGCGGAAGCAATGAGAGAAATCGGCGGCAGGCTTGAGGAAATGCCCGGCGAAGAAGGGTTCCCGGCATATCTCGGCTCGCGCCTTTCCACGTTCTACGAAAGGGCCGGACTTGTCCAGTGTATGGGTACGCCGGACAGGAGAGGTTCCGTTACCACCGTCGGAGCGGTGAGCCCTCCGGGAGCGGACTTCAGCGAACCGGTCACACAGAACACACTGCGCATTATCGAGGTGTTCTTCTCACTCGATGCATCTCTGGCAAACCGGAGGCACTTTCCGGCAATACACTGGCTTAACAGCTACAGCCTCTATGCAGACTCAGTAGAGGGCTGGTGGGCAAACGTCGCTCCTGACTGGAGCCAGACCAGGGCAACCGCAATGTCTATCCTGCAACAGGAAGCCAAGCTTGAGGAAATCGTCAAACTCGTCGGGCCGGAAGCACTTCCTGAAAGTGATAAATTGCTGCTCATGACCGCGAGGATGATCCGTGAAGACTTCCTCATGCAAAGCGCTTACAATGCGGTGGACACATACTGCCCGCCGGACAAAGCGCACATGATGTTAAAAACAATTCTTATGTTCCATGAACATGCACAGGAGATGGTAGGTTCGGGTACAAGCGTTGCTGAAATCCGCACTTCACCTTTGATATATAAAATTTCGAGAATGAAGGACATCCCGTACGAATCGGCTGAAAAGCAGATCAAGGAGTTGGATGAAGAGATAGAAACAGGCTTAGTAACTCAAAAAGGAGGTGTATAGTGGCCTCACCGCTCTATATCAGAGAGTCCAGAGACATCACCAGAGCGAAGGGATCGTTGCTGGTTACTAAAGAAATCCCTTATATCAAACTGGGCGAGATCGTCGACGTAGTACTTACCAACGGCGAAGTAAAACGCGGCCAGGCAATCGATATAGGTAAAAATGAAGTAGTGGTCCAGGTATTCGGCGGCGTGAGCGAAGTCGATCTCAAGGGAAGCAATGTACGCTGCATGGGAGAAACATTGAGACTTCCCGTCTCTCCCGATATCCTGGGGAGAATATTCAACGGTCTGGGAGAACCTATTGACGGAGGTCCGGCAATTATCGCCGAGGACTATCTCGATATTAACGGAGAACCGATCAATCCTGCCAGTAGAAAACCTCCTGCAGAGTTCATCGAGACCGGAATATCTGCAATCGATGGGCTTAACGCGCTGGTACGCGGACAGAAATTGCCCATATTCAGCGGTGCCGGTCTTCCTCATAACCGTATCGTGGCACAGATAATCAGACAGGCGGCGGTAAAAGGAAAAGCGGAGAAATTCGCTGTCGTCTTTGGTGCTATCGGCGTAAGCTACGACGATGCCGCCTTCTTTATGAATAACCTCGAGCAGACGGGTGCCAGGGAGAGAACAGTAGCGTTCATCAATACCGCCTCGGACCCCATTATCGAGCGTATATCGGCGCCCAAGATGACGCTCACTGCTGCGGAATATCTGGCATGGAACCTCGGTATGCATGTGCTGGTTATTCTCACCGATATGACCAATTATTGTGAAGCGCTTCGCGAGCTATCGGCGATGCGCGAGGAAATCCCGTCCCGTCGAGGCTATCCGGGATATATGTACACCGATCTCGCCACCCTTTATGAAAGAGCAGGCAGGATCGGTGATAAAGAGGGATCGGTGACCATCATGCCTATTCTTACCATGCCTGATGACGACATTACCCATCCAATTCCCGACCTTACCGGATATATCACCGAGGGACAGATAGTAATTTCCAGAGAATTGGACCGGAAAGGCATCTATCCGCCGATCGATGTGTTCCTGTCGCTTTCACGTATGATGAAAGAAGGTATAGGACCGGGCAAAACACGGGAAGACCACAATAACGTGTTTATGCAATCATACGCAGCATACGCCGAAGGATGCGACCTGAGAGAAATTTCAACCATCATCGGTGCGGAAGCGCTCGGTGAAAGGGAAAAAATATATCTCACCAATGCAGACAGGTTCGAACGCGAGTTCATCGCGCAGGGCGAGTTCGAGAAAAGGAAGGTTGAGGAGACGCTTGATATAGGATGGCGGCTTTTCTCCGCATTGCCCGAAGAAGACCTTAAACTGATCAGCGAAGAATTTATCAAGAAGTATTCCAACTACCTGAAATACAGGTCGTATAAAGATCAAGAAAAGGATAAAGAGTAAGTGCCGGCAAAGTTAATAAAAGTCAGACCGACAAAAATAGCGTTGATAAATCTCAGGCGCCGGTTCAACCTGTCCAGCCGTATACAGAAGATTATCAAGGACAGGCTGTCGATCCTGACGCTGGAGTTCCTACAGGTTGCCAGAGAAACCGTCGAGGCGAAGCAGACCTTGCTCGACGATTTCTCGGAGCTTTACCGGGCGATGTCTATCTCTGCGGGATTTCACGGTTATATCGCGCTGGAAAAAGAGCTCGCGATAAGCGAAAAAGACATCATGATCAATTTCGGCTCCAGGAATATGGCAGGTATGCGAATCCCCTCTTTTGAATATGAGGATAGCACGCCGAACCTGAAAAACTACAGCATGATGGATACCTCGTCTTCCGTTGACCACGCTGCACAGCTGGCTGCAAAATGTCTGGAAAATATTATCGCGCTGGCCGAGCTGGAAAATAACCTCTCCCTCATGGGACAGGAGATAAACAGGACCAAGAGGATCGTCAATGCACTGGAGTATCTCATCCTCCCGAGCTTGCAGCATACAATAAAATACCTTAATATGAAATTCGAGGAAAGAGACAGAGAAGAAAAATCGAGGCTCAAACGGGTTAAGGTATTGCTGGCAAAGCGCAAATAATGGACGACGGAAATCTCTATAACGGGCTGCTTCAGGAAGCACTGAAAGATGAACTCAGGCTTCTGAACGCACACCTTCCCCGGGAACGAAAATCGCTTGCCGATGCACTGCGCGACTCCCATCCTTATATAGCGTGCAGCGACGGAAGCACGCATATGTTTAAAAAGAAGGAGCTTCAATACCTTGCCGGTATGCTCAGCCAGGAAGAACAACAGGCGCTTCTATTGCCTATCCTGATACGGCTGAACGCCGGACACAACGAAATGACGGTGCTCTGTAACGGCGATGTGGAGAAAAAAGTCCTCTCCGGTATTCTTGATATGCCGCTCACTTTAACCGGCAACGGCATTACCATATATAAAAACCAGCTCGCTATAATCAGAAAGAAACTGAGAACGACAACACAGTATATCATTTCAGCTGACCTTTCCAACCTCGCCGCCTGAAAACGGTTTTCATCACCTGTATTTTCTTTTGATGTTACCCCTTGCCCATTATCCGTAACTAACATATAATTTGAAGCAGTACTACTTTGCCGGAGCAATAGAGCAATGGCAAACTACAGATAGAACGATGCAGGAGCACAACGAGAACCAATCTATCAATGCGTATATTACCGTAGAAAAGGGGCATCTTGAAAAAACCCTTCAATTGTTTACGTTGTCTCACGGCGTCACCTCTATAGGCCGTCCTACGCTCGATCATAAGCCGGATATCGAGCTAAGCGATCCGCAGATATCGCGCGATCATGCTGGAATTACGTTCAGAGACGGGACATTCTGGCTCCAGGACCGGGGCAGTACTAACGGGACGACTTTGAACGGCAATTTGCTGAAAAAAGATGATGAGTATCCGTTAACCGATAATTCGATAATAGGCATAGCTATTTTAAAGGGCTTGCCGAGAGTCGAACTCCTGTTCTGTCAACCGAAGGACAATATCGCGGTACCCCTTACGCAAGCGATACCTGTATGTCCCTGGCTGAGCATAGATGACGGGAAAAAAGAGGTCCTGGTCGATGACAGACCGGTATCTCTTCCGCTTAAAGAATATAATCTTCTCCTGTTCCTTTACCGGAAAGCAGGGAACGTATGTTCCAGAGATGAAATTATCGAAGCGGTCTGGTCTGATGTTCAGGACCCGGGGGCTGTATCCGACGCAACAATAGACCAGCTCGTCCACAGACTGAGAGAAAAGGTCGAAAAGGTACCGTCAAAACCGGCTCGCATTGTAAGCAAGAAAGGGTTCGGATACCTGCTCGTATAGACTATCGTTCCTCTTGCACCTGTTCGGCAAGAACTTTCTTTGCCGCATTGAATAATATATCCAGGTACTCACTAAATTTCTGCCGGTCTCCTTCAGGCAGCGCAGAAATAATCGATACAAACAGGTCAAGCTGTATCGCTTTCTTATAAAGTTCTTCGCCTTTTTCAGTGATTACTACACGGGTAAATTTCTTGCTTCTGGAGTCGATCTGCCGTTTCACCAGTCCATCCCGTTCCATCCTGTTGATAATACCAACCATACTGCTATTGCCTCTGTTCATCAGATCACGCAGTTCGATTATGGTAGGAGGCTGATCGAATTTCTTGGTGAAATGCAATACACCTGTATATGCCGGTGTAACCCCCAGGTGAGCAAGTTCATTATGCCGGATTTTCGATAACAGCATATCTACAGCTCTGATAGAGACTGCGATTTTATGTTCCGGGCTTTCCCATAAAGGCACTTCTATATCCCCGTATAAATTCATTGAGTTTATAATGATTTCAGGCAAATAAATAAAACTTTAATCACATGAACGATGCAAGCGTAGTATACAGTCTATTATAACAAACTACAATATAACTATATTCATAAAACTGATTCGTTGAAGTTATCCGGTCAGCTTTTATTATCCGGTACCACACCCAACTTGATAAGGACTTTTTTCACGAACTCCATACCATCTTCTTTATACGCAGGAAGGACCCACGGCATTTCCTGTAATGCCTGTAATATATTCATCAACTGGTCAAATGGAATGGAGATAATCTGCATACCTTCCTGAAATAATTTTCTCCGTTTCATTCCATGCCCGAGCCCCGTAATCGTATAATTCACCTCACCGCTTAAATACGGATACACATAAATCCAGGAACAACCGATCACTGGAGAAAATCTGGTCGACCACATTTTTCCGTTTTTATAGCTCATTGCCCTGAGTATTATTTCGGTCTGGTCCGGCCGGGCAGTTAAAATCAGCACATCAGGTGTAAATGTAAGTCTATTCAACGTTGAAAAGGAAATATAGTTTGCAACACCGCCTGCAATCCTCGGGATATAATGGTAAACCCTGCTTGCCGAACGCGGTTCGTTGAAAATACCAAGCCCTGCCCCAAACTCTCCGCTGATGAAAGGACCGGGGGCATCAGCCTGACCCAGCACATAGGTACCTGCTTCGCACGTATGATTATTCCGGTCCACGAAAAACGGCTCCCCTTTTTGTGCTTCCTTCAACATTTCGCACATAGCCATCATTTTATCCAATCTCACACTATCTTCCGGCTGTCTGGCGAGAAATTTTATTGCCACCGGAGGAACTTCGAAATTGAATTTATCCAGTACTTCCATTTCCTTTACTGCCGACATCATTACACCTTCCTTCAAATATAAATTCCTTATATAATCACCGGTCTATCACTTCATCCGGAATGACGCTGCAACCATTCTCCTATCCGGAACCAGATACTTCAAAAACTCGATCTTTGTTAAAAAGAATACCGAAAAATCTATTGACATACAATATGTAATATGATATATTTTTGCCATCATATGTCGCATGCTACATATCAATTATATATAATACATGGATGATATTCAATAGTTCAAATGATATATGTAAATTCCCCTCCGCTTTAATTGACTTATCTGAAAACAGTTTATGGTAAACATACGGGAAAGTATCCGGACTTTTTTATCAAGGTATATATGTCAATCTTTTATAGAGAAAAAATATTCTTTATATGCAAGTAGAGAATTCCAATATATTTGCCCTAACTAAAAATAGTTAACACGATTATTGTTCTAAAAACAGAAAGGAGTGATCAATAATGTAAAACGAAGCAGTACTGGTGGTGAAAAATAATAAGGAGGCTAAAATGAGAAAAACCTGGTTTCTATTAACAGTAGTAATATGTATTTCAATTGTATTGCTGATATGTGTTCCATGTATGGGTTGCCAGCCTAAAGCAACCACACCGCCATCACAACCACCTTCAACTTCTACTCCGAGCACACCGGCTCCGACAAAGGTAGAACCGATCGAGTTGTCATATGCAACATTCAGGCCCCCCGCCGATCCCCAATCGGTAGAATGGTTGACTCCGATGTGCAATGAAATTGAAAAACGCACGAACGGGCAGGTGAAATTCACGATCCACTGGGCAAGCGCATTGGGTGCAGCTCAAGACCAATACGCACTGGTTAAAGATGGGGTCGCCGATATGACCGACTTTTCAGGCGCCTGGGTACCCGGCAAGTTCATCCTGTCAGAAGTAGGCAATCTGCCTTTTGCCGCCCAGGACCCGACGAACCTGGTCAAAGCAATGTATGCGCTTTACGACAAAGGATATTTCGATTCCCAGTATGATGAGGTAAAATTTCTTGCATGGACGGCCACACCCCCATATAGATTTCTGTTTAGAAACAAAATGCCCATGAAGTATGAAGAACTTAAAGGACTGAAAGCAAGAGCACCCGGAGGCCTCGCGACAGACTGCGAAAAAGATATAGGCATGGTGCCGGTTACCGTACTACCTGCCGACGCTTATACTGCGTGGCAAACAGGACTCGTGGATGTGTGGGTACATCCTGTTGGAGCTGTGGTTAAATACAAGTTTTACGAGCTTCCCACAAAGGCTTTATTAGATATAGGGTTCTTCATTATGGTCAATTCGGGAAATATCTTTAACCAGAAGAAGTTCGACAGTTTGCCTGCCGATGTCCAGCAGACCATCCTGGACGTAGCACAGGAATATAGCTATGTATACATTCAATCAGGCATCGCTACCGATGATGACGCGCTCAAGGTCATGAAAGAGGCAAATATCGAAGTGTATGATTGGCCCGATTCGGAAACAGACAAGCTCAAGAGTGCAGCAGTAAACATCTGGAAGCAGTACATCGATGACCTGGAAAGCAAAGGTTTACCCGGCAAAAAAATGACTGCTGACTTCGTATCGATCTTAAAGAGTCTCGGTGAAACGCCGCCGTCTGTTCCCTGATGATTTAATATAAGCAATAATGAAAGGTAATCACCTTGTTTGAAAAGTGGATTGAAAGGCTCAGTAAGTTTTTAGGCTCGATAGGGGCAAGTGCCCTTGTTGTGCTCATGCTCGTTACCGGTATCGACGTAGTAGGTCGCTATGTGTTCAACAGACCTCTGGAAGGAGCCTATGAAATGTCACAACTGGCTCTGGCAATAGTGATATTGCTGGGATGGGCATACACCCAGTCTATAAAAGGACATGTCGATATCGACATACTGTATAACAGGTTCCCGGGTTCTGTGAGGACCGTACTCGACTTCTTTGTACCGTTGCTGAGCCTTTTACTCTTTTCTTTTATAGCCTGGCAGGGAATCAGTTTTGTAATTGAAAGTCTGGGATGGCATGAGACCACTGAAATGCTCCACATACCCGTATGGGTATTCAAGCTTATGATTTCCGTGGGGGCGATTTCCATATCTCTTCAATTCACCATCGACATCATTACGGCCTGCAAGAGAATAAGGGAGAAAGCATAAAGTGGAACCTTTCATGGTAGGTATAATAGCGTTCATTGCGCTGTTTGTGCTCATTTTCCTGAGAGTGCCGATAGCTTTTGCATTTGCAGCCAGTGGATTTGCAGGTCTCATTTACCTTGCAGGCCTCAAGCCCGCGATGAGCCTCCTCAGCACAAATATCTGGTCAGGTGTAACGAGTTACACGTTGATGGCAGTTCCATTATTTATGTTGATGGGACAATATGCAAGTCTATCCGGTATCGGGGGCGACCTCTACGACGCTGCATCCAAGTGGCTGAGCAGATTACCGGGCGGGCTGGCAATAGCTACTACGTGGGGTTGCGCAGCATTCGCCGCATGTACAGGCTCCAGCGCATCCGGCATGCTCACATTCGGTCCAATCTCCTACGGACCGATGAAAGAGGCAGGCTATAGCAATAAGCTGGCATTAGGCACCATTTGTTGTGCATCTACAATCGGCAGTATGATACCTCCCAGTATTTCTTTCGTAGTATACGGCAGTATCACCGATGAATCCGTCGGCAGACTGTTTATGGCCGGCGTTTTTCCAGGCGTACTCGAAGCAGTACTTTATACTCTGATAATCATTTTCGTTACCTATTTTGGCATATGGATGGGACCTCCAGGCAAGCCGTCAAGCTGGAAAGAAAAGCTTATCAGCCTGAAAGGTATCTGGGGAATGTTGATCCTTATGGGACTTGTTATCGGTGGAATCTATGCCGGTATTTTTTCACCTACCGAGGCGTCGGGTATTGGAGCAATAGGTGCACTGATTATCCTTCTATCAAGAAAAGGCTTCAATTTCCCCATTATAAAGAACAGCCTTTTCGAATGTATGCGTATGTCAAGTATGGTATTCACCATAATAATCGGGGCAACGATCTTTTCCCGGCTCATGGCATTTA
>CAZAIO010000020.1:0-27764 GCA_964485235.1 uncultured Dehalococcoidales bacterium | reverse complement strand
CGGTATACTTCGCAGGTATAATAATTTGTGTTTCGCGGACCGCCTTTTTACTACTGTTGCGCTGCGGTTTTAATTACCTGTCGTTGCGTGAGCACCGCACTTTCTCTTATAATTTCAGACAGGCCATACACAGCATACTCCCGCTGTACCGGTCTTTAAAGGATATAAAAAATGAAAGTGATTGCAATTGTAGGAATGGCAGGTTCAGGCAAGTCCGAAGTAGCGCGCGAATTCGAGGAAGTGGGGTTTAAGCGTGTGCGGTTCGGCGACGTCACCGACGATGAGGTGAAGAAGCGGGGGCTTGCGCTTAATGAAGAGAATGAGCGGAAGGTGAGGCAGGAACTACGGGAAAAACACGGGATGGCGGCATATGCTATCTTGAATATTCCCCGTATAGATGAGGGCCTGAAATCATCGAACGTAGTGGTGGATGGGTTGTACTCCTGGGAGGAGTATATCTTGCTTAAAAAACAATATGGTGCTACATTGAGCCTTGTTGCGGTGTACGCTTCGCCCGCCACCAGGCACAGGCGTTTGGGAAGCAGGAAAGTACGCCCTCTCACACCTGACGAAGCTGAAGAACGGGATAGAACGGAGATAGAGAACAGCCACAAAGGCGGCCCGATTGCCGTGGCGGACTATACACTGGTAAATGAAGGATCGCTCGAAATGCTGCAACAAAATACGGAATACCTGTTGGCGATATTAAAATGACGAAAGCATCAAGACCGGGCATAGACGAATATTTTCTGAAGATTGCGACCGTGGTAGCGGAGCGTTCGACCTGCCTTCGTCATCATGTCGGCGCAGTAGCCGTGCGTGACAAGCATATTTTATCCACCGGCTACAACGGGGCAGCGGCCGGTGTAAAGGACTGCCTTGAACTGGGCTGTCTCAGGGACGCACAGAATATCCAGTCAGGTACCCGGCATGAGATATGCCGCGGCATACATGCCGAACAGAATGCTATCATACAGGCATCGCTGCACGGGGTGACTCTCGAAGGTGCTACGATATACTGTACTCATTCTCCCTGCATACTCTGTGCCAAAATGCTGGCGAATGCCAGGATAGAGCGGTTTGTGACCTTCGGCAACTATGCGGACAACGCGTTCGAAGAGCTTTTCAAAGAAGCAGGCATCGAGTTTGAACTGTGCGAACCGCCGACTTTGCAGATAGACCGGTTGCCCTGACGGGAACGACCATACCCGAAATTACAATACTGAAAATTGCTGCTTAAGCTTACCGGTCTTCTTCACCTTCTTCGGGATCATCTTTTTGTTTCCTGTCCAGTATCTGCACGTCCTCTTCGAAGTACCGGTGGAAACTGCGCGGCAATTTATGGTAATCGATATTTGAAGTTATATTCGACAGGTCTCGTGAATTACTTGTATTCCAGAAGAGCGATGTTGCTCCTCTGAGATGAACGTGCTTGGCATCGTCCATGATCGCAGCGAACGTTTTTCCGGTATAGGTACCTTCCAGCTCGATTCCCTCGGTCTCTTTCAGGAAAGCAATAGCATCCACCGCTTCCGGAGTGAAAACCCCGTATTTTGCCCCGACGAAACCCTGCCGTATTTCTACATCCCTGCCGGTGAATGTATAGGCGGGAAATGATGGATCGAGAGAATGGAGCAATGAGTTCGTCTGTTCAATCAGCGATACCATTCCGTTGATATTGGTAAACTGCTCGCTGACCACGCGGACCGCAACGACCTTGCAATTGATTCCGGCTGCCCTTAAACCGAGCATCAGTCCTGCCGATGTACCCATAGTACCGGCGGCGACGTAGATGCGTTCAGGCTCCGGTATCTCTCCGCGCTCTACCTGTTCCCTCAGTTCGAACGCAGCATTGACGAATCCCACGATGCCGAGCGGTGAAGAGCCTCCCGCGGGGATCTGCATGGGAAACCGGCCGTTGATAATCCCGTGTTTCAGTATCGGGCCCAGCGTATTCAGTCCGAGCCGTGGCTTTACCAGGGATGATTCCATCGTTGTATTACACAGGTGCAGTTCCGCTCCGGCATAATAGCTCATAAGCAGGTTCTTGCGTACATAGTGCGCGTTCGGCTGGTCCATAAGCATCGATATGCTTTTCAGCCCGGCTTTTTGCGCATAGAGGGCTGTCGCAAGAGCATGGTTTGAGCCTGCACCGCCGAAAGTGAGCACTTTTTTAGCTCCTGCCCGCACTGCTTTGCCCAGGAGAAATTCCAGTTTACGCGGCTTATTGCCTCCATAGAGCTGCCCGCTCAGGTCGTCGCGTTTTATATAAAGGTGTTGAATGCCGAGTGCATCGCCCGCTTTTTTCAGTTTTTGTACGGGGGTAGGCAGATCGCAAAGGGATATATAAGGAAGTTTCTCTTCCAGCGCCGGGTACTGTTTAAAAAGCGCAATCTTCCGTTTCTTTTGTCCTTCTGCCATATCCTGTTGAAGTAAGCTAAAAGCTATCCGGTATTATTTCCGACGGTCTGTGCCTGAAAAGACCCGACGTGTCGATATAGTACCATTACACGTCGTTATTATCAATCGGCCGGATGGACACGTACGGTTTACTCAATCTCGCTGTGGTAGCTCTGGAGAGACCGCACACCGGCTTTCTTTACCCGGTAGGCTTCGATTCCTCTGGCTGCCGCCGCTGCAGCGGCAATCGTCGTGATATAGGGGATGTTATATTTAATTGCCTCTTTTCTGATATATGAATCATCATGCAGGCTTCGTTTACCCACAGGCGTATTGATTACGAGGTTTATTTCCCTGTTTTTGATACCGTCAAGTATATTCGGCCGGCCTTCATAGAGCTTGAGTATATGCTCACACGGTATACCAAAGCTGTCCAGGAGCTTCTTTGTGCCTTCTGTCGCCTTTATGGTGAAGCCCAGTTCGGCAAAACGCCGTGCCATATCGGGTATTGCCGGGACATCTTTGCTGCTGACACTGATCAGCACGGTACCCTCTGTGGGGAGAGGCGGCTTTGCAGCCTCCTCCGCTTTGAAATATGCCATACCGAAAGAATCGGCAATGCCCATTACTTCTCCCGTTGATCTCATTTCGGGACCCAGCACCGGGTCTACTTCGGGGAACATAGGAAAAGGAAATACCGATTCTTTCAACCCGAAATAGGGGATGTGACGTGGTTTCAAACCGAGGTCATTTAATTTCTTGCCCAGTATCACATGCGTCGCGAGTCGTGCCATAGAGACATTGCATACTTTCGAGACCAGTGGGACAGTACGTGAACCGCGAGGATTGGCTTCCAATACATAGACGACGTCATTTGCGATGGCATACTGCATATTCATAAGGCCGACCACATGTAGCTCTCTGGCGATCTTCCTGGTATATTCTTCGATCGTGTCGATATGCTTACGCGGTATACTGACCGGAGGGATCACGCAGGCGGAATCACCCGAGTGAACACCTGCGAACTCGATATGCTCCATGACCGCGGGCACGAATGCATCGGTCCCGTCCGCAATGGCGTCCGCTTCCGCTTCTATGGCGTTTTCCAGGTATTTATCGATTAAAATAGGCCTGTCAGGTGTGACATCCACTGCCGCCTCAAGGTACTGCTTGAGCATTTCTTCATCATGCACTATCTCCATGCCCCTTCCTCCCAGTACATAGGAAGGACGTACCATAAGCGGATAGCCTATACGCGCCGCGATCTTCAGCGCTTCATCCAGGTTGCTTGCCATACCGGACTCCGGCATGGGGATGCCCAGTTCTTGCATCATCTTCCCGAAGCGGTCGCGGTCTTCAGCGAGGTCTATTATTTCCGGAGGAGTTCCCAGTATATTTGCTCCGGCGGCAGCGAGTTCACCGGCGATGTTGAGCGGTGTCTGCCCGCCGAACTGGACGATCACACCGTCCGGCTTTTCCTGTTCGTATATATTAAGTACATCCTCCACGGTCAGCGGCTCGAAATAAAGCCTGTCAGACGTATCGAAGTCGGTGGATACGGTCTCCGGATTACAATTCACCATGATGCTCTTTTTCCCGGCATCTTTAAGCGCCCATGCACAGTGCACGGAGCAGTAATCGAACTCGATACCCTGTCCTATGCGAATGGGACCGCTGCCGACAACCATGACCTTGTTCCCTTCCATGGGATCGGCTTCGTTTTCCTGTTCATATGTGCTGTAGAAATACGGTGTTTCCGCGTCGAACTCCGCGGCGCAGGTATCCACCATTTTATAAACGGGCAGAAGACCTGTTTCATATCTGAGCGTGCGTACCTGAGCGGAAGTCTTGCCGGACAACATGCCGATTTGCTCGTCGGAAAAGCCGAAACGCTTCGCCTCTTTTAGCAGGTCTTTTGTGAGCGGACCGACGGCGATCTGCTTCTCCATATCGATTATATGTATCATTTTATCGATGAACCAGGGGTCGATGCCCGTATGCTCCGCGATCTGGTTGTTGCTGATGCCGTTTCTCAGCGCTGTCATAATAGCCCACAGCCTTAGATCGTTCGCATGCAAGGGGTACGAGTGTAGATTATCATCACTGCCCCAATTTTTATCTTTCCAGAGGAGCGATTTGTTACCCAGCTCCAGGCTGCGTACCGCTTTTTGCAGGGCAGCTTCGAAGCAGCGGTCGATCGCCATAACTTCACCGGTGGCCTTCATCTGGCTTCCCAGTACACGCTTGCCCATCGCGAACTTATCGAAGGGCCAGCGCGGTATCTTTACAACAACATAGTCGAGCGCCGGTTCGAATGAAGCCATTGTTTTACCGGTTACCTGATTTGGTATTTCGTCAAGCCGTTTACCGACGGCGATTTTAGACGCTACACGGGCGATCGGGTATCCCGTCGCTTTACTTGCCAGAGCCGAGCTACGGCTCACCCGGGGATTGACCTCGATCACATAATACCGGCTGCTCTTTGGGTCGAGGGCAAATTGCACGTTACAGCCGCCTTCGATACCCAGCGCACGTATAATATTCAGACTGGCTGTACGCAGCATCTGGTACTCTTTGTTGGTAAGTGTCTGGCTCGGAGCGACGACGATACTGTCACCCGTATGGACACCCATCGGGTCGAAATTCTCCATGTTACACACGGTAATACAGGTGTTCGAACTGTCCCGCATTACCTCATACTCGATTTCCTTCCAGCCGAGCAATGATTCTTCCAGAAGCACCTGATTGATAAGACTTGCTCTAAGCCCTGAACTTACGATTGTTTCCAGTTCCTCACGATTATAGGCAATACCCCCTCCCGTGCCGCCAAGCGTATAGGCAGGTCGTACAATAAGGGGCAGGCCGATCTGGTCTGCTGCATTTCTGGCTTCTTCCATGTTTGTTACGGTGGCGCTCCTGGGGATAGGCTCGTCGATCCTCAGCAACATCTGCTTGAATAGTTCCCTGTCCTCAGCCATACGTATTGTCTCGATAGGAGTCCCCAGGCTTCTTACATTGTATTTATCGAGAACACCGGCTTCGTCGAGCTCAACAGCAAGGTTAAGCCCTGTCTGTCCGCCCAACGTTGGCAGCAGTCCATCCGGCCGCTCTCGTTCTATAATACGGGCAATAGTATCTGCAGTGAGAGGTTCGATGTATACGGTATCGGCTATGCCCTCATCCGTCATGATGGTAGCGGGATTGGAGTTGATCAGGACAGATGTTATACCTTCATCTCTCATCGCCTTGCATGCCTGAGTACCGGCATAGTCGAACTCCGCTGCCTGCCCGATAATAATAGGTCCTGAACCGATGATCAGGACCTTGGATGGTTTTAACATAAAGCTCCTATCGTATATTGCTTATTATATAGTATTGACGGACCTCCTGTACCTTACTGCGGTTTTATGCTGCACGGCAGTCCTTCATCATGGTGATAAACTGTTCGAACAGGTACGTATTGTCCAGAGGTCCGGGAGATGCTTCAGAATGGTATTGGATGGCGAACAGGGGCAGTTCTTTATGTCTAACACCTTCCAGAGTACCGTCATTCAGGTTGACATGTGTCATTTCCAGCCCGCCCTTGAGCGTATCAGGATCGACGGCGTAACCATGGTTCTGTGCAGTAATGTGTATTCTCCCTGTGGACAGCTCCCGTACAGGATGATTCCCCCCGCGGTGGCCGAACTTCAGTTTGAACGTGGTCGCGCCGAAAGCGCGGGAAAGCATCTGAACGCCGAGACAGATTCCCATCATCGGTATTTTTTCAACAAGCTTTTTAACGGTTGTCACCACATAATCGAGCAGTTCGGGGTCGCCCGGACCGGGCGAGAGAAGCACTCCATCGGGATTGAGTTCGAATATCTTCTCGGCCGGAGTGGTGCATGGTACAACGGTAACATTGCAGCCGAGGTTGTTCAGAATACGCAGGATGTTGTATTTCAGCCCGCAGTCCAGTACAACGACATGGTAAAGCGCGGTGCCGTTTTTCGCCTGCCATTTATATATTGACGGCGCAGTGACCTGTTTGACGAAATCGATTGTGCCGTAACCGGGCGTTTCCTTCAATACTTTAAGGGCCTCTTCCGGCGTTTTATCGCCGGTAATGATTCCCATCATCACACCGGCTGAACGGAGCTTGCGGGTAATAGCACGGGTGTCAATACCGTGAATTCCGGAAATACCGTTTTCAGACAGGTACCGATCTATTGTTTCCCGTTGCAGATAGTGGTTGGGTTCAACACATTCTTCCCTGACAACGAAGCCGCTTACCTGTATCCTGGCGGACTCGGTATCCTGCTCGTTAATGCCGTAGTTGCCGATGAGCGGATAGGTGGGGATCAGTATTTGCCCCGCGTATGAAGGATCGGTCAACATTTCCTGGTAACCTACCATACTGGTGCAAAATACCACTTCACCGATAGAGTCAGCACCGTAACCGAAAGAATATCCCTCATGGACCGAGCCGTCTTCCAGAACTAAAATTGCTTTTTTATTCATGGTTCTTTTGATATTGCACTATCCTGCTGTCCGGGAATATTTCCTGAACAGCACCTCAATCACCATTCCTTAAACCGGTTACTGATCGGCAGCCTTCTGTCTCTGCCGAAAGCCCTCGGTGTAATTTTAACACCGGGAGGTGCCTGCCTGCGCTTGTACTCGCTGGTATCGACCAACCGGGCCGCGCGCTTGACCACCTGTTCGTCTATTCCCTGGGCGATAATTTCCTCGATGCTTTTATCTTCCTCGACATATGCGGTCAGCACACGGTCGAGAAGCTCATATGGCGGCAGCGAGTCGCTATCCTTCTGATCAGGCCGCAACTCTGCAGAAGGCGGTTTGTTTATGACACTTGCCGGTATTATCTCCTTATTATCCCGCGAATTGCGATATGTGGCAAGTTCATAGACCAATGTCTTGGGCACATCCTTTATCACGGCGAAGCCGCCGGCCATATCTCCGTAGAGTGTAGTGTATCCTGTCGCCATTTCGCTCTTATTTCCTGTCGTGAGCACAATCCAGCCGAACTTGTTTGAAAGCGCCATCAGGATATTGCCTCTTATACGCGCCTGTATATTCTCCTCCGTTAAGTCCGGCTTTTTCCCCTGAAAAGGTCCGGCAAGCGTATCGAGGTATGACTGAAATACTTTTTCTATCGGGACAGTTATCAGTTCGATCCCGAGATTCTCGGACAGAGCCGTTGCATCAGCTATGCTTCCCGTTGATGAATAACGTGATGGCATTGCAACGCCGACCACGTTTGCATTGCCGAGCGCATCGACTGCAACAGCAGCGACAAGGCTCGAATCTATTCCGCCGGACAGGCCTATAAGTACCTTTTCGAAACCGTTTTTATGCACGTAGTCGCGTGTTCCCAGTACCAGTGCATCATAAACCTCGCCGGGGTAATCCTTAACGGTAAAGTGTCTTTGCGGCAGGTCCGGTTTCTCGACGGTAAAAGGAACCTTTGATACCGGTATTTTCACGACATGGGCCCATTCCGGCTCTTCTATGAACAATGATTCCTCTCTGGTTTCCGGGTTCTCCCGGCGAGTCCGTGAAACGGCGTCGATATCGATATCACCAACAATAAGGTCTTCTTCGAACGGTTTTCCCATTGCTATTAAGGTACCTTTTTCATCGATAATCAGCCCGTTACCGTCGAAGACCAGTTCATCCTGCCCGCCGATTGCATTGTTATAGGCAAAGACAGCCCTGTAGGAGGTGGCACGCGAGGTGATCATGTTTGCTCTGACGGTTTCTCTTCCTGCATGGTAGGGGGACGCACTTATATTTACGATCACTTCTGCGCCGTGGCTAGCTTGAACTGCTGCCGGACCGGGGTCGAACCAGATATCCTCGCATATCGTAACGCCGACCATAACACCGGCAATGTAATAGACGGGACATTCCTTCCCTTTATGGAAATACCGGTCCTCATCGAATACGCCGTAATTCGGCAGGAATACTTTATGATATATCCCCGCAAGTTTCCCGTTATGAACTATAGCCGCAGCGTTATAGATTCCGTGTTCTTCATGCACAAAACCGATGACGGCCGTGATCCCTGCGGACGCATCGACCGTCTTCTGCAACGATTTTATATTCCCGGCAATGAACTGAGGCTTGAACAGGAGGTCCTCCGGTGGGTAACCGCAAATGGCAAGCTCTGGAAATGTGACCAGGTCTACACCAAGAGACCTGGCTTCGTCGAAAGCTTCAAGAATCTTTTTCCTGTTGCCGTCGAAGTCACCCACCGTTGAATTTATCTGGGCCATTCCTATTCGCAGTCGTCGTATGCCGGTCAACTGCGACATAATATGTGTATCGCCTCCGTTTTATAGTATCGGAAGATATCGTTTCAATTCGTATTCGCTCACCTGAGCCTTATACAAATTCCATTCTATCTTTTTATTCTCGATGAACGCATTAAATACATGTTCACCGAGGGCTTTGCGTACTACTTCGCTCGTTTCCAGAAGTTCCACAGCCTGTTCAAGGCTGCCCGGGAGGGTGCCGATTCCCCGGTTCTTTCTTTCTTCTTCCGTCATTTCATAGACGTTCTCTTCGATAGGAGCGGGTAACGGATATTTCTTATCTATGCCTTCAAGGCCTGCTGCAAGCATTACGCTGAATGCAAGGTAAGGATTACATGCCGGGTCTGGAGACCTTAACTCGATCCTTGTTGCCTTTTCACGGCCCGGCCGATATTCGGGAACGCGGACCAGGTCAGAGCGGTTTCGGCGCGCCCATGACATATATACCGGTGCCTCATAGCCCGGGACCAGCCGCTTGTAGGAGTTCACCCACTGGTTCGTTATCGCGGTGATTTCCGGTGCATGTTTGAGAATTCCGGCTATATAATGCTTGGCGGTATCTGACAGGTTATATGGATCGTCTTTGCTGAAGAACGCATTGCTGTCGCCCTTGAACAGGGACTGGTGTACATGCATGCCGCTTCCGTTGATTCCGAATACCGGTTTGGGCATGAAAGTGGCATATACACCGTTTTTCATCGCGACTTCTTTCACAACCAGCCGGTACGTCATCACGTTGTCCGCCATTGTCAGAGCGTCCGTATATCTCATATCAATTTCATGCTGACTCGGAGCAACTTCATGGTGTGAATACTCCACCCATATTCCCATCTCTTCCAGGGTGAGTACCGTTTCTCTTCGAAAATCAGTGGCTAAATCCAGAGGGGTCAGGTCAAAGTAGCCGCCGGCATCGAGCGTCTCGGTCCCTTCGGAATTGCGGAAATAGAAATATTCCAGTTCCGGTCCGACATAATATGTATAGCCAAGGTCAGCTGCCCGTTTCAGATTCTGCTTCAATACAAACCTGGGATCGCCGCTGAAAGGCTCGCCGCCCGGTTTCAGGACGTCGCAGAACATGCGGGCTACTGCACGATGCTCGCGCGGTCTCCAGGGCATCAGCTGGAATGTTTCAGGATCGGGCATTGCTACCATGTCGCTTTCGTCGATTCGGGCAAAACCCTGGATCGACGATCCGTCAAAGCCCATTCCTTCTTCCAGGGCACCTTCCAGTTCTTCTACAGTGATGGCAAAGCTTTTAAGTATACCGAGAATGTCCGTAAACCAGAGACGTACGAACTTAACATCATGCTCCTTCGCCATTTTTAACACATACTCATTCGCTTCTTGTCTTGACTTGTTTGACATTATTTCCTCCTCTTAATCTCTTATATTATAAATGAAATTTAAGAATAAAACCTTATCAATTTATTGCATACTTCCCTCCGCATCAGGCTAGATTGCCTGTTCGTCTCTATCGCCGGTTCTGACACGTACAACATGTTCTACCGGGAGGACGAATATTTTACCGTCCCCTGTTTCATCGGTTCTGGCGTTTTTGACAATAGCCTCCAGTGCATGTGATACATCCTCATCCAGTACAACGACTTCTAATTTTACTTTCGGGAGCAGGTCGACACGATATTCACCGGCCCTCCACTGGAGAATGATACCTTTTTGCCTGCCTCTTCCGCTCACTCTGCTCACCGTCATACCGTAATAACTCTTTGCTTCGAGCGCTTTGATTACGGCATCAAGTTTTTCTTCCCTGATAATTGCCTCTATCTTTTTCATTGGAGAATACCTCCGTAAGCTCTTTCACCATGCTGTGATATATCGAGACCTACCGTTTCTTCCTTTGTTCCTACTCTGAGGCCGATCGTTATATCGATCAGCTTGCCCAGTATCCAGGTAACAGCGAAGGCGAATGTGGCGACTGTGACAACACCTATAAACTGCTTTAATAACTGCATTGCGTTGCCCATAATCAGGCCGTCGGCTCCGGCAGAATTGACTGCCATGGTAGCAAAAATACCTGTTGCAAGTGCTCCCCAGATACCACCTACGCCATGCACGGCAAAGACGTCGAGAGAGTCATCCACTCCGCGTTTTGTTTTCACAAAGAGCAGTGTATAGTAGCAGATCGCGGATGCGCCGACGCCTATAGGAATTGCAGCCAGAGGGGTGACAAATCCCGCGGCAGGAGTAATAGCGACAAGTCCTGCAACGGCACCGGTAGCAGTGCCGAGCACCGAGGGATGCCGGTTGAGCCAGCTGATCGTCATCCATGTAATGGCAGCCGCACCAGCGGAAATATTGGTGGTCACAAATGCGCTTGCCGCGAGACCTTCAGATGTAAGAGCGCTTCCGGCATTGAAGCCGAACCACCCGAACCAGAGCAAACCGGCCCCAAGAACCACAAATGGTATGTTGCTGGCCTCCATAGGAGTCCGGGGGAAACCTTTTCGCCGACCCAGCAGAGCAACCAGTGCCAGGGCGGAGACACCTGCATTGATGTGAACAACTGTACCGCCGGCGAAATCAAGCGCACCTAAACCGGCAAGCCAGCCGCCGCTGCCCCAGACCCAGTGGGCGACGGGACAATACACTAAAGTGAACCATAAAGTAGAAAAAATGAGCAGGGCGCTGAATTTCATCCGTTCGACCACAGCACCGGTAATCAGAGCTACCGTGATGATCGCGAACATTGCCTGAAATACCATGAAAGCGAGATGAGGTACAGTGCTGGCGTATATATCCGAAGGTTCCTGGCCGACATTGTGAAGGCCAAGGAAATTGAGACCTCCGATAAAACTACCATGGTCTGTGCCGAAACTCAGGCTATAACCGTATAGTACCCAGAGTATGCCGATAAGGCCGAGGGCTACAAAACTCATCATAATGGTAGAAAGGATGTTTTTTTGGCGGACCATTCCGCCGTAGAATAGAGCAAGACCGGGTGTCATCAGCATGACAAGTGCGGACGATATTAGAATCCATGCTGTATCACCAGAATTAACGGGCATTCCTACACCTCCATTTTCAGTATTTTACCATTGCATTATCGCCCGCTAATGTTTCCGTTATATTACAGAATTGTTACAATTGTGTTACAAATTAAAAATTGGTCTCTTTATAGCAATACGATATATTATTTCGTTCATAGTGTTATAGTATTCCCGTGAAGACATTTTTCAGTTACGACAGGTGCGTCAGGTCGCCGTCGATCGTGCCTTCCACGTGCTCTCTTTCCTCGGTGAAGTCGAAGCCTTCCCATATACCGATGGACTTGAGCACCGAGTCCTGCGGATGGAATGAGCGGAATATCTTGAAATAGTATGCCGCTTCACGGCTATTGATTACTGCATCTGGATTTTCCGCTTTTATACGTTCGAACTCATCTTCACTGATCTCTTTTTCAGCCAGTTTTTCTCCCACGCTTTCACAGCCGGCCCCCTGGGTATATTGCACTTTATAACGCCAGAGGATATCGTCGGGAATTATTCCGGTCCCTTCGAAAGCTTTACGCAGGATCCATTTTTCGATCTGGCTACCCCCGTTATCGGACTCTTTTATCTTCAGTTCGGGAGCGATCTTCATGGCAAGGTCTATCATTTCCACATCCAGAAACGGTACCCGTAACTCCAGGCTGAAGTACATTCCCATACGGTCGGTACGCTGGAGGTTGATATTATGCAGGCTGCTGATCAGCTTTCTTGCCTCACTATTAAGCTCGTCGAGCGCATAGTGTTTCATATAATGGTAACCGGTGAAGATCTCGTCCGCGCCTTCTCCGGTTAATACAACGGTGACATAGTCTGCCGCCAGCTTACACGTGAAATAGCAGGGAACGGCGCAACGTACCAGTGACGGATCATAGGTTTCGATTTTATTGATGACGACAGGCAGCGCTTCGTAAAAGTCTTCCTCGGTGAATATCAGTTCATGATGGTTCGAACCTATATGCTCAGCGACGATCCTCGATGCTTTGAGGTCATCGCTTTCATTCCCGTTCTCATCCAGCATACCGACGACGAACGTGTGGAGGTTGGGTATCTCCTCGGCGGCGATAGCCGCTATCAGGCTGCTGTCGATGCCCCCGCTGCAAAACGACCCGACGTGGATCTCTTTGTCCGCAAGGAGCCTTTTTTTAATCGATCGGGTCAATGTATCCCGGACCAGTGCGCTTGCCTCTTCTACATCTTCTATTAACGTCTCTCCGATTCTTGGTATCCTGTAATACCTGACAAAACCGGTCTTCGGTGTATAGTAATGACCTGCCGGAAACTCATGTACTTCATTAATCCCGGCATTGGTCATAGCGCCCAGCTCGGACGCAAAGTACAACCTGTCATCTTTATAACCGTAGTAGAGAGGTTTTATACCAAGAGGATCGCGTGCCAGCATAATATCCTCATCGTGTAACACGGCAAAGGCAAACATGCCGTCAAGCTCTGCGACGCATTCAGGCCCTTTGTCCTGGTAGAGATGAAGGATAGCTTCGGTATCCGAACCGGTGGTGAACCGGTGCTTTTGAGAGAGCCTTTTTCTGATCGAGCGGAAATTATAAATCTCGCCGTTACAGATGACTCCGGTTTTTCCGTTATCACCCAGGATAGGCTGGTGTCCACCAGCCACGTCCACGATAGACAACCTTGTATGACCGAATACAGTTCCGTTCAATATGTAAGTACCCCTGTCATCCGGTCCGCGATGGTGCATTGCGTCGAGCATTAGATTTACAGTTCCAATATCCTGCCCGCCGAAGCACCCGGCTATTCCACACATAAATGTTCTCCTTTGTTATAAATTTATGGCTGTTTCAAGAACCATAAAAAGCTATTTATTCCGCTCTCAGGCGGTAACCGATATTTCGTACAGTCTCAATATGCTGGTTATCAAAGCGTTCGATTTTGCTCCGTAGTCTCCTGATATGGACATCTACCGTTCTATCACCGCCAAAATAGTCATAGCCCCATACCTGCTTGAGAATGTCTGCACGGCTGAATACACGGTCTTTGTTTGTTGCCAGAAACTTAAGCAGTTCTTATTCTTTAAAGGTCAGCATTACCAGCTGTCCCGAGACAGTTACTTCACACGTATTCTGGTCTATTATCAGATCGCCTACTTCTATAAGGCTGTTGCGGTTCGCATTATGTGTTTTATGGAGCAGCCGTTTAATACGCACTGCCAGTTCTTTGACATTGAAAGGACGCGTAATAAAATCATCCGCTTCAAGGAAATTGTCGTTGGTCTCAAGTATGTCATCGTTTGCCAGGACCAGGATGGGGAGCGGCCTTTTTCGTTTGATTTTTTCTGTTAGCTCCCGGATTTCGTTTGCCGCTGAATGACTGTACGTCTCGACTATCAGCAGGTCTGGAAATTGTTCTGTTATTTGCTCTCCAATCCCGTTACCCGGAGCGGTTAAAGAACATGCGAAACCGTTACGGGCAAGCTCTAAATGCAGTTCATTTATCGCTGCGCTTTCTTCAGCCTGAATAAGTATATCAATCACGAGAGCCCTCATTTATATAAGGCAGCTCCGTCGCTAAAACGGCTGGCAGAATACTGCCCGTTTACACGATATACTTTATACCACATCCGCTTGTTAACCATTGTAGCAATTATTACTCAATACTGATAGATGTCAATACTGAAACTTTCCCCGCATGTACTTTACGATACACTTCATGCGGAAGATACTGCTTTCCATCGACTGTGAGCAGGTCGTTAATTGTAATACCGAAAAGCTCCTCGTTCTTTTGCAGATAAGGAAGGATAAGTCCCCAGTCCTTCTCGGTAAAATCTCCGATTATTCCTCCGTTTAGCTGTTCGCTCGAAATCTTTTTTCGGGGGTCGCGGACAAATATAGCCCCTCCGGAAGCCAGTGAAAACAAGTTGGATCCCGGATAAGGAGACAATTGCTCGCGTACCTTTCCGGACTCGTCGAATTCGATCCCGTTAAGGACCACGAACCCACCGTCTTTGAATGGGTCGCCTGCCATGAACGATTCAGCCAGGTAATCCAGGCAGGTCCCGTTTATTATCACTCTCGGTCTGCCGACTGCGTTTATAAGAGGCCTTCCGGCACAATTTCCCATTATATAGACCTCTCCGCCTTTCGCGCCGTACATAAAAGCCTGGCCGACATCACCGTATACTATCAGCTTTCCGGTTTTCATTATCTGACCGAGCTGGTCCTGTCCGTTATCGTGAATACGTATCTCCATTCCGTCTATCCCGGAAGCAAGGTAGTCTCCCGAGCTGCCGTAGATATCGAAACAGACGCCCTTTGTATCGGGGCCGAAACCGCAGCCCGTGAAACGCTGCCCCCGCAGCCCGTAGACAATAAACCGTTTCCAGCCGAGTGAATAGGCGGTGACGGCCAAACGGGAACTGGTGTCGATGCCTTCCGGCGGAAATTCCCTGCCGTTAATGGCGAGCACCTGTTCTTCCCCTGCCGGAGGTCTGATCTCCAGTCTTGTATGCCAGTCGACGCGCTTAAAATAGCCCGGGTTGCCGGAGGAGATCGGCGGCACAGAATTAAGTATATCCTCGATAGCCTGCCTGACTTCATTGAGTATAAGGCTTCGTTTGAGTCCCGCACAGTCGTATCGTCTGTCGTTCAGAAGCGTAAGCACTTCTATGGCAGTCTCTTTAACGTGGTCACTTTTTATTGCCGCGGTTTTAATCTCATTGACTATCCTGGTGAACCCGCTCATATCCATAGCCGGAATTCCGGCGATAATGTGCGAAAAAGCACCGGCAGGATCGGCGGCTGTAATATCGTGGTGGACCTGTTTTATTATTTCATCGTAAACTTCCGATTTAACTGCTGTTTTATCCCGTTCAACGCTTTCTTTGGGAGAAGTAACGGCAGTGCCGAATTTATCCGTACAGGCAAGTGAATAGGCTCCGTCTTTTCCTGTCAGCGTGAAAGAGAACGCACCTCCGTCCGTGTAGCTTCCGCCTCGGGCGTTCCAATATCGATCGGCAACAGGGCGGAAGAGCGGATTGTCCCGGGACAAAGATTCCAGGGTCGCATCGATGGCCTGCTTCTCGGACGCTACCAGCCCTATGCTGACCTCCCCTTCCTGTAATGCAAATACCTGAGGTCGCAACATGGACGTATCGGTAATGCCGAGGAGATTATACATATCTTTATCCGGGCTGCTCTGTGCGATGATGAAGAACCACGGCCCGTCCGGTGAGCTGTGAACGTGCATACGCTGCACCAGCTTGTAGATTCGCTGCTTCTCCTCAGGAAGAAGGTCGAAGTCGAGCTCGGCAGTAGGCGCGATTGCCTCGATAATATATTCCAGCGGGTATTGATAGACCCTGTGTAAAAGGTCAAATAAGAGTACAGCCACTTCGGTATCGGTCAAAAACTGAGGGGTGATATTATGCTGGCGTAAATATTCCGAAACACTGTAATAGTTTGCAAAGTCTCCGTTATGGACCAGCGCTTCGTTCATCCCGTTGAACGGGTGCGAACCTGCCGGATGCCATACACGTCCTCTTGTAGGAAACCGCTGATGAGCGATCCAAATATTCGCCTCCAGATTTTCCAGACCGTAATACTGCACTACCTGTTCGGCATAACCGACGATTTTGAATATCATCAGGTTTCTGGAGTGCGAAAGGACGAACGCCTGCTTTTCTCCAAGCGAGGCATAAAACTTGCGGTTTAACCTGAAGCTGTTTTGATAGACGAATTCGTCTTCGACACTGCGCTCCGGTAACGATGAAAAATTATGTTTTTCAATAAACTGCAGCAGCACGTCTTTCTGTGTTCGCACAAAATAACGTACGATATCGGGCGGCTTGATGGGCAACCCCAGTTCCTGCCAGTCGACAACCGGTTCCACTTTCACTTTGTGGTCGATTTTGAAATGCGGTGTCACAAATTCGTTTTCGATTGCAGATGCTGCGTCAGGGTTCAATACGGCGATCTGGAGGATATAGTCGTCCTTCAATATCGACCGGTCGATACCTTGCTGCTCGTGATTCAGACAGGCACATGCAATCCCGCCTCCCTTTCCGTTTCCTCTGTTATGCATCTGAATGGAAGGCTCATATATATAACGACCCTGCACCGGTACGCTCGCCGCAAATCCTACAACCCCGCAACCTCCCTCTTCGGCAATTTTCCCCGGCTGGTTGTATAAATTATTTGTTTTCAGGGTTTTTCTGGAATTGAGAATAAGGTCCCCATAATCATTTGGTAATGCACCGCTGCGATTCATTTCTGTATTTCCAAATTCCTTTCTTACCGTCTTTCTGTTACCAGGTTCTGTGCCGTTTCAGTAGTTTGTCGAACATAGTCCAGATGCGTCAGGACATCGGAACGGCCTACCAGTTCTCTGACACTCTTCATCCCCAATTTCCACAGGATCTCTCTGAGCTGCACAGAATAAGAATGTAAGAGATTGGTCAATCGCTGTGCCGCCCAGTCAACGGAAAATGCAGTGGAAAGCTCGGGATCGGTAGTCGCTATACCCCGGGGACAGCCGCGTCCGCTCTCACACCGCCCGCACCGGATGCATTCAAGCGCCATCATCTCCGATGTTGCAATGACCACTCCGTCGGCGCCCAGTGCAATGCTCTTGGCGATATCGTAGGCAGAGCGTATCCCGCCTGAGGCAATGACGGTGATCTCACCGCGCACGCCCTCTTGTGTGAGAAAATTGTGTACCTTGGGAATAGCATATTCGATAGGCATGGCGATATTCTTCTTGGCAATGTCCGGTGCCGCTCCTGTGCCACCATAGCTCCCGTCGATGTGGACGATATGCGCCCCCGCATAATAGCTTCCAACGGCAACCATATCGACGTCCGTCGGCGTTGAAACTTTAACCGAGACAACCGCCTTCGGGCTGATAGCTTTGATCCAATCTATATGTTTTTTATGGTCTTCGACCGAATATACCGAATGAAACGGGAACGGAGAGAAAAGCGAGCTGCCCGGTACCGCTTCACGCATCTTTGCCACCGCCGGCGTTACTTTATCGCCGAGGAGATGTCCGCCAAGCCCCGGCTTGGCGCCCTGGGCGTACTTGAACTCCATCATTCTCACCCGTTGAATTGTTTCCTCTCTAACTCCGAAGAGTCCCGTAGCCACCTGGGTAATTATATTATTCGCGTACGGTATAAGCGCATCCGGGAACCCTCCTTCCCCGGTGCATACCAGAGAGTTAAACGAACTATATGCCTTTGCCCGTGCAACCAGGACAGTAAGGCTGGTGGACCCGAAACTCATCCCGCCGCCGTAAATCGGGATACCGATTTCAAGCGGTGGCGTAACGGGATCGTCTTTTCGCCTGTTCAGCTGTACGGAAAGGTCGACATCTTCCGGATTACCCTGAGCCTGTGCAGTACGCTGCGGGAAGACGATATTTATCCTGTCGAATCCCCCTCCCGATGCGCCGGTGCGGTATTCCAGCCCGTTCACAGGCGGTGCTCCTGTCTCGGCCTGTGTCCAGGTGCTCACGATCAGGTCGGCGGTCCAGCGCGGATCACCGAATGTCTTCCATAGCGGATTGGGCTCGATACGGATAGCTCCCCTGGTGCAAACATCCACACAGGCAGGCCCTTTCTCCCGGCATTTTTCGACACCCGGGCAGAAGTGCACTTTAGATGTCCTTATACGGCCTCCCGCCTTTTCAAGTATTCCGAAAGTGCATACCTCGGTACACTTGCCACATGCTATACAATCGTCCGTACGGATAACCGTATATTTCGTGAGCTTGTTTCTGTATCTCGACGGACAATATGAGACGTTTTCCCCTGAAAATATCCCGCTCGCCCGTTCTGTGTCCTGCGTAATATCTGCGAAACCGGGTTCCTGAGCTCCTGCGCCGTTTCCGGGTATGATTTCGGCTATTCCAGCGGATTTTTTACGGTTGCCGAATATGGGCGCAAAATTCTCCCTTTCGAGGTCTTTAAAGAACATAGCCCTGCCGGTCTCTCCTCTGAGCCTCCGTATTTCCCTCATGCCCATCGCACCCATGATCTCGATAAGCTGGGAATGCCAGGAACCGACAAGGTTAACGATTCTCTGTATTCCGTAATCCACCGGCATCTGTTCGAGATGTACCGGGCATTCCATTTCATCAGTACACTCTTTGCAGATTCGGCATTCAAGCGCAGCCATCAGGGCAAGGTCTATTCCTACGCCATCTGCCCCGCAGAGAATTATTTTTGCTATATGCTCGGCCATCGCGATACCGCCGGATACCAGGAGCGTCACCCGGTCGCGGGTCGAATTCTCTACCAGATTGCCGTGTATTTCCCTGACAATATCGACAATAAAATCACCACTTCTTGCGCCCGTTCCGTTTCCGTTGCGGCTCGCTTCAAGGTGAATGATCTCGGCACCGTTATCCGCAAGCAGGGATACCCTGGATACAGCGTATTCATCCAGCGGGACTTTTATAGAGACAAGTTTTCCTTGAGCCTGTTCTTTAATCCCGGCGACCGTCTCCATGATATTGTCGTTATAGTCCAGTTCCAGTATGGGTGCGTCTCCGGCAAAAGAAAACGGTTTCTGAGAAGGATCGCACTTGACTATAAAGCGGTCCTTTTGCTGCTCTTTGAAAATGCCGGAACAGTCGCTATAAGGAATGGTAGACAGCGTGCCGAGTTTTCCGGCAGCACCGGCAATTGCCCGCTTAACCGGCTCGGTTATCACCATGTTTGCCGGTATTTTTAAAAATACCGGAATAGATATTTCAAAGAACTCCTGACTGTCGTTAACAAGAGTACCCTGGTTATCAAATATAAGCTTATCGGGCCTTCGTCCCAGCTCGATCACTGTGCTGATATACTCCCGATTGTGAATTCCGTCACGGGTCGGCCGTACGATCTCGGACATATCCGTCCACATCTGATCGAATCCCGGGCCGGTGAACGGGCCGCGGTATCCCGCGCCCGATACGGGGATATTTCCGTTTTCAGACTGGTTCCAGATACTGGCAATAATTTGCGGTTTCCAGTATTCGTTTCCCATCGCATTGAACCGCGGGTTCGGTACCCGGGTGACGATGCTCCCCTTGCATTCCTGTACGCAGCGAAAACAGTTTGCGCACTGGAACGTATCGGGCAAGGGTTTATCGAAGTTGAACCGGTTCTTGTGCTCCGTATCAAATATACATGCGGCATAGCGTGTACATTGCGCACAATAGAGGCAGGGACTGATCTCTATCGCGCGGAACGGGGCTAGCTGCTCGACTCGTGGTTTAACTGGGCGTGTATCAATGTGGTACCTTTTTGGCATAGCTATTCTGCACCTGATTTATTCTTTTGATTTTGAGCCGTTGTCCGATAGCCCTATCACTGCGTGTACCGGATTCCGGCCGAGAGTTCTGATATCGCGGGCTATTTGCCCGGCGAGAGACATGAGGTCATCGACGGACAGGTCCTGCCCGTGTACTATACGAAGCCGTTGAGGCTCTATATCTACTTCGTTGAGCAGACTGCGCGCGTATTCGACTCGTCTCTCGGCGAGAGCGCTTCCTGTCAACAACTGGCACCGATTTTTTTCACAGGCGATAACAAGCACTCCGTCTGCTCCCATCTCAATGAGCTTGATAAGGTTGCCTACTTCAACCGTGCTGCTGCAGGGCATCATGGCAAAATCTGCAATAAAGTCCTGCCCCTTCTTTTTACCTTCCGCAAAATGCCCCTCGTCACTCAGAGTTCGACCACAGTAAAGTACTTTTACTTCAGGAATATAGTCTTCGATCATTTATTACCGGTTGCCTCTTCTTTATGAATTTCAATAATCAATTTTTTACCGTTACTTCCACGATATTCTGGCGGGCAACGGCTTTTTCCTCATTTCCCTGTTTCACAAACACGTGCATCAGCCCCATGATTTCATACTTTCCGTTTTTCAGTCCTATTGTATCCCATCTAACGGAAAAATTGTCGTCTTTATTGTCCGATTCGCCGATCATGATCCAGGTATCGGTATCCTTTTTCCGGTAGTACCAGGGATTATTTACCCTGAGAACGGGCCCGGAAAAACCCATTTCCTGCAATGCCGTCTCGAGGAGTTCCTTATCGAATTCCTCCCGCAGCCGGACACTGCCGGAATAGCTTTCAAGTGCCTCCGACGGTACCAGATATCTCGGTCCCCAATTCAGCGACATATCACACCTCCATTATCTTGAACGGCATACATAATGCTCGTACTGTCGATACAACCTGTCCCATCATGTCAACTTACAATAGGGCAAACGGCAACCTATTTCCTATTAAAATATAACAGAATTGAACGACATTGTCAAATGGTAATACTCTTAATTAAGGAAATTACACCGGAATGAAAACCGTCAGGAAAAAATACCGTGCGGGCGGAAATAATTGCCGTTTACCGTGATGGTACACCTGCCGTGCGAATTAACATCCTTTTTATTAATTGTTCATTGTCTATTACCGGGCATGGTGTCCTTAAAAAATGGACATGATGTCCGATTCTTCATATTTTCTTCAAATTATGCTTCTAAAATTCAGGAGAAATCAATGATGACAGGTCGAGTCGCGGCAGGATAGAAATAGCAGGGGGCAATATTATGGCAAGTGATGAAGAATTCGAGATGCTAATGAAAGAACTGATCAGGGATGAACAAATTACGTTGGAGCAGGCCGAGAAAATACTTCAATGGTGGCAGGAACGACCCGTAATGGATAGTAAAAAAAGCGGTTCGGCTGACACGTACTTTAGAAAAGTAAGCGAATGGATGCAAAGAAAACCTGAAGGATTGAACAGCGTATTTCCGGGGATAGAGTCGTCGTCTTTATCACGGTAAGAGCGGGCACAATCCATTATATATAGCTAAATGCTCGTGGAGTAGAGTACTTAAACAGGTAGATCAATGAAATGAAGTTGAGAGTTACCATCGATGACGACCGTGTGGATGAGATGGCAACTTTTATGAAATAGCGGAACGAGGCGCATATAGTGGGAAATGCAATCGCCGGTATAACTGAAAGGTACCAGCGATTGTTATTAAGCCTTCATACAGTTATCAGGACGATATCTTTCGTATACGGGTAATTACGCTTTGCACTTTGAAATAGTAATCGAACATATTAACGATTTCGACCGTTACCCGACTCGTTGATAAACCGGCGCGGGTACCGTTCCTCATAGGGCCTGGACAAATCGGGCCACCATTTTTCAGGTATCGGCTCCCTTGTCGCCTTCATCCTGCCCTTTTCCTCCTTGATTTTCACCCAGGCAAGCCACTCCGGGTCGTCACGGCGCGGGTAGTCTTCGCGATAGTGCTGTCCTCTGCTCTCTGTCCTGAAAAGGGATGCGCGCAGCATCATCTCGGCATTAAGCACCATGTTTTTCGTCTCGTGTGCCAGCCGAAGCTCATGACTGTCTTTGGCGGTCAATGCAGGTGTAAGATGGTCTCTGAAAAATTCGACCATGGTCAATGCTGCCTGTAGCCGGTCCTTTTGTTTGATATGTAAAACGAAGTAGGGCACCATAGTGTTGTGCAGGAGTTGGGTAACCCATCGGGGACTGAAGCCGCCTTTACGTTCCAGTGGTGCATAGATCGATTCCTTTACCTTTTCAATTTCCCTCCTGCTCACCGGTGCAGTCTCTTTTCCGGACGCATACCCGGCAGCAAATTTCCCTGCCCGCGTACCGGTTACGGCAGAGGCGGTAAGGCCGAACCCGCGTGCTGTATGGACGCAACCGAGATATCTTGTACCGCAGCTCTCTCCCGCAGCAAAAAGCCCGGGGACATCCGTCGAACATTTTGTATCGACCACCCATATGCCAGCCGTTTGGGAGTCAGAGGTGCCGATGCCGCTGCCTCCGGCTATAACAAGGTTATTGCCCGGCTTCAGTTCCAGATTTTGTCTGGAATATATGATGTCGTCTCCTTCCGATAACTGGACCATATTGTGAATTGCCTCTATATCCTTTGGAGTTGCACCGTCAAAGTTCCATAATACCGGCCCCCTGCCCTCGTGGATTACATTATCCATAGCGAGGTCCCAGAATCCCACATTCTCTATGTTTCTTAGCTCGATAGGGTTTCCCGTCGCATCTGTAAAACGGGGATATCCTACGAACCCTGCATAGGAACGCCAGTACGGATTAAGTGCGAGAGTAACGAATTTAGTAGAAAACTCCTTGCCGGTAAGCCCGGCTCCGGCCCTGTATGCCATAGCATCGCCGTCGCCCGTCAGGCTTGCAACCGCTGAACCGGCCGGCTTGAAGCTGCTCATTCCTGTGCAGATAATAGTAGCTTTTGCCCGGAATATATAGAGATCGTTCTCATCGATAGAAAATCCGGCGGCACCGGTTACTTCATTTTTCTTTTTCAGTAGATCGGTGATCATGACTCTGTCCATGACCCTGGCGCCGCTCTTGATAACCTGTTTTCGGAGCACCCTGAAATTTCCTCTGCGTAACGGGACCTGCCCGAACAATGTCCGCATTCCCGAAGGGTCAGTCATCGTCAACGGTAGATAGTGGTCCTTTTTCCGGTCTTCTTCTATCGGGAAGTGGACTCCCCAGGCAAGAAGGTCCTGGTAGGTCGCCCATGAACCGTTCATGATTATTTCGGTCCATTCCCGGTTGTTCAGGTATTCTCCGTTCTTGCTTATCGCATTCATGCTTGCATCGAGGTTATGTCCCAGATCAGGATTGAAGAACATATAACCTGCGCTTGCTACCAGTGTGCCTCCCGATTTTGCGGTGTACGCTTTTTCGACAAGGACCACGCGGGCACCCTGTTCCCGTGCCTTTATTGCAGCAAAACATCCCGCAATTCCTCCGCCGATGACGAGGACATCGGTTTCAATAACGTTATCTGTAGGCATTTATCTTTCTCCTGTTGTAATTATTATAAAAACCGCGCACTTATATTTTCTATCGCCGGAACTAACGGCTATGAAGCTTCGTTGAGAATTGAGCCTGTGTAGACATCTGTCTCATAACGCACAAGTCCGGCATACGCTGCCCTCGATCATGAATATCCGGCAGGCCGATACAGTTTTTATATACGTAACGCCGGGACCTCTGCTGTATGACAGTACGGCAATTATATCTTCCTGAAGCAGTATACCTGTTTTTTTCATTGATTTGTATGCTGCTCTATGTCAACTTTGCGGGTTATCATAAAAATAGAATAATCGGCGCGTACGGCATTCTACAACTGTTATTTTACCCTGCAGTAAACTATTACTTTGTATGTAAAAGCAGCTATCACAATTGTTTTAATTCTATAGTACACAATCTTACATGTCAACAGTATAACAATTGCCCTGTCAGGAGTATTTATATATGTTTCACGAAGCTAAAAACACGCAGGCAACGTCGTTCCTCTGACGAAATTTATTACTATCAGGGACGCGACAGATGTTCAGATCGCCTTAATTTAATCACGCACTATATATTACGTCATCACTCTTGTCCGCAGCCTGCCGTCGCGATACAATACAGGAGAAGGTGAACTGTTTTACCATGTCGCTATTTGACACTGAATAGCCTGCATGTTAAATTCTGTCCATCAATTTCCGAACAGGATGTAGAAAAATGTCAGCTATGAACTTATTTGCGGAATTCGAGTGGAGAGGCATGGTATACGATGCCACGGAGGGCCTGATCGAGGCGCTTCAAAAAGAGAGCGTAACCGGCTATATCGGCTTCGATCCGTCGGCGGCCAGCCTCCATGTGGGATCTCTTTTACCTATTATGGGACTGGTCCATATGCAGCGGAACGGGCACAGTCCTATTGCCGTTGTCGGAGGCGGCACGGGGCTGATCGGCGATCCAAGCGGGAAAACGCAGGAACGGCGTTTGCTTACACGGGAAGCTGTCCAGGAAAATATAGAGGGGATCAAAGAGCAGTTAAGCCGTTTTCTTGACTTCGATAACAGGACAAATCCCGCAATAATGGTGAACAATGCTGACTGGCTGGACTCCATCTCGGTGCTCGATTTTTTTCGCGATGTGGGCAAACATTTCTCGGTGAACTACATGGTAGCCAAAGAATCGATAAAGCGAAGGCTGGAACAGGAGGAAGGGATTTCCTTTACCGAGTTCAGCTATCTGCTGTTACAGTCATATGATTTCCTGAAACTACACGAGCAATATAACTGCACGCTGCAAATGGGAGGCAGCGATCAATGGGGGAATATCACAGCGGGCATCGACCTTATACGGCGTTTTTGCGGCGGCAAAGCGTACGGTCTGGTGTTTCCGCTCCTGGCTACTTCCAGCGGTGTGAAGTTCGGCAAGACCGAGTCCGGGACGGTATGGCTGGACTCCGGGCTTACCTCTCCGTACCGCTTCTACCAGTTCTGGTTCAATACGGATGACAGAGACATCGTCCGGTATTTAAAATTCTTCACGCTGCTCACGCAGGATGAAGTGAAGGAACTCGAGAGTTCCGTGGCGACCAGTCCGGAAAAGCGGGAAGCGCAGCGGAAACTGGCGCAGGAGATAACCCGCCTGGTGCACGGGGAGACGGCACTGGAGAAAGCCGAGCAGGCTTCAAAGGTGCTCTTCGGGGCAGAGATTGCGCATCTCAGCGTTGCCGACATAGCGGATATTTTTGCCGACGTGCCTTCCAGCAACATAGTGAAGTCTGAGTTCAGCGGTAACGGCCTTCCCTTTGTGGACATGTCGGTTTCCAGCGGCCTTGTCTCATCGAAAGGCGAAGCCCGGCGGCTCATCCAGGGAGGCGGGCTTTATCTGAATAATGTACGCGTCACCGATGTGCAACGGTCGGTATCGCTCGCCGACAGCATCGGAGGAGAGGTCTTTGTGCTCCGCAAAGGCGCCAAGCAGTACCACCTTGTCCGCGTGACGGGTGAATAACTGACCGGTCGTTATTCTACTTTTAATCGACGGGCTGCGATAATGAGGACATTCGCGCATCCCAGCGTGCCGAGGCCGATGAGCACCCATGCCCATACGGGCGTTTTCGACGATTGCACAGTCCCGGAGGACGGCCTCGAAGGCATTTCCCCTGCCTGTGTCATGAAGCTGAATACGGCGCTCCAGTCACCGGGCACCGGTTCCAGCGCCTTCACCCTCCAGAAGTAGTTCGTATTACATTGCAACCTGCCGGTATACTGGTACGCAGTGGACCCTGTGACCGTGTCCGATACCATCGGACTGCTCATATCGCTGTTCTTTGAAAGCTCGAATGCATAAGCGGTAGTCTCTTTATAGGGCGACCATGAGAAGCATGCCGGGCTGTCACAGGAGCAGCCGCAGCCGTTTTCCGGCGAGAGCAACCGGACACCGTAGTATTCGGTAGTAACCGCAAACCCCGCCTTTATGTCGAAATTTTCCACCGCCGACCAGGGGCTCCTGATCGTCTCGCCTGTGATCGCATGGCGTGTCCTGATACGCCAGTAAAAGGTATGGCCGCATTCGAGCACATCCGCGGGAGGGATGCAATAGGCGGGCATGGTGATTACCGGGGGCTGATAGAACGGATTGGTTGCCGGTTCCGGTTGGCCGACCCTCATGGTAAAGGCATTATCTTTTGCAAGATGCGCCTCATACAGGTCGGAAAGGGAGAGCTGTTCCCACTCCATGCTGAATTCCTGGTTCCTGCCGCTTGCCGGATCGCAGCCTACGAAATCGAAGGAGGTGAGCGCCGGTCCGGCCTTGCATAACGTATCGTTGAAACGGTAGATAACCCCGTTCTCCGTGTCGAGTCCCCAGAGACAGTTCATCCCCGAATATGTAGACAGTTTCAGATGGGGGAGCGTATGGCAATATTCTTCTCTCAGTGTCGGGTCCACTATCTTGAAGAGCATCAGAAGCGGATCGAATGCGACACCTGCCGGTAGTGTGGCGTTTATCTCATCGAACTCCATGTTTACTATTTCCGGTTCGTCGGGATAGAGCGTACGGCTCATACCGCCGCTGGTGCCGGGGATACACGGTTCCGCCCGGAGCGCGTAGAGCGTTCCCTCTTCTCCGGTGAGCAGCCCGCTTATCTGCTGTCCTGTACCGAGATTGGTAATCTGTTCGTCGATCTGCACCCATTTGGTAGATTCGCCGATCACCCAGCGCCAGATGCCTTCATCACCCGGCTCCCTTTTAATTGAGTCAGAGACCGGATCGTAATAGTCGGTATCGGTCGCGGCGTATATGGTCATGTTATCTTTATAATCGGCGTCGCCGACGACCTGTACGTCGCCTTCGCCATCGGCGATAAAGTCCTCAATGAGCGTAAATGTTGCCCCGCCGTCCGTGGAATAGGCAACTCTGCCATCCCTGCCGCCTACGAGGAGATGGCCGGCGAGCGGTATGGAGAGCATGTTGATATCGTCCAGCCCCGTAGGTACCGGGTCCTGCCATATGCATCCGCCGTCGGTGCTTTTGCGTATTTTGCCTTCGGGCAGGGCGACGTAGAGCGTATCCCTGGACTCCACGGCGGCATCGATCACATGCTCGGGGATATAACGCTCCCACCAGCTATTGCCCCGTGTATGGGTGACATACATATGATGACTGCCCAGCGGGACTGCATAGATGGTAAAATCATCCAGATAGTTGGCGCTCTCTCTTAATATGATCCTTTCAGCGGTCGTACTGTCCGATTGCACCGTCAGGATGCGTCCCCAGTAATTGCCCATCGGTTCGCCCGCGCTCCGCCAGATGCCCTCTGGACCGTAGTCGCTGTAGGATGTGAGGAACAGGGACTTCGAATCGGGCGCAGGTGCGATGTCCGATATATTGAGCACGGTGTTGATGAGGCTTATCTGCTCCCATGTATTGCCGTTATCGCTGCTCTTGGAAAATGCGCTTTCATCGGGGGTCAAACCCGGTGAAAGTGTTCCCGTGCCGCAGTAGGCCGCCGTGCCGCCGGAGTTCCAGCGTACACAGGCATTCTTGGGGCCGGACGGCGGCTGGCTGGATTGCTTCCATGAAGGCGAGTCTGGAGAAACAGCGAACGGGTTTTCACAGCGGTATACGGGAACGGCGTATCCTGTAGCATCAGCGTCCACGGCGCCGGCGAGGAGTATGCCGTCACCACCGCCGGTATAACCCGAATTGCT
>CAZAIO010000019.1:0-28295 GCA_964485235.1 uncultured Dehalococcoidales bacterium | reverse complement strand
TGAGCTTCGCTGGAGGCATACTAGTCTCGTTCCCAGCCTTTGCTCTATTTAATTTGGGGTGATTGTATCCCGTTATTTTTATTTTGTCAAGTCTTTATATTCGCATGTAACCGAATATTCTTTTTATAAGGGATGCTGCCGTGAGAGACTTTCATAATTGAATACGGGCCCATCTAAAGACACACCACTGCGACGTTTTTTCTATATGAAAACTACAAAACGAAATTCAAAGGCGGCACCTGCTGTGAAGTCGCGGTGCCGCCTTTATAAATATCTGCCTTATACCAGACCTACGGTGTAAAGGTCAGGTTTACAGTCGCCTGGTTGGATGTCATCGGCAGCGGTGTAAGGATGCTGACACGCTCCCACACGCTACCTGAACCGGGTCCTCCCCCCAACATCCAGTAGTCCGTGATCTGCTTGGTCCCGGCGGCGTTAAAGACCAGTGTTTCCACCAGTCCAGCTGCTCCATCGCTACGCTCCCATTTATAGGTAACCGTGCAGGCACCGTCAACGGTAATATCCGCGTCGAAATTAAGCATTACTCCGCTCGGTCCTGTATAGGATGACGGGTTCGCATGAGCAACTACACTGGTGACTTTGGCAGGCCCCGACCAGCCGTTGCCTCCCGGCGGGTTTGGATTGATCGGAATCGGTGTGCCCACATTCATCACCACCACGGTAACGGATTTAGTTGCGGTACCGCCGCATCCGGTAGCTGACAAAGTGAAGGTCGTTGTTGCGGACGGAGAAACCTTACGCGAGCCGGGCGAACCCACTTCGCCGAAGCCTGGTGTCAACACAACTGAACCCACAAGTTCGTTACTCGCTCCATTGGTTATCGGTCCCCATTCAAGCAGCGTAGACTGTCCCGACTGTATAGTTGCGGGATTAGCTTCAAAATGCGTGAACATCGGTGCGCCGGGACAACCGGGAACCGGCTGTTGTGGTTGTTGGGGTTGTTGGGGTTGTTGCGACTGTTGCTGCTGACCACCTACCATTACTATAATCTCACGGTGTTCAACAGATGCACCTGTATCTACGCCGAGTATGTAACTGGTAGTATCAACCGGCCATACCTCCTGATGACCGGAAGGATCGACCGGTTGTCCGTTCAGGTCTATGCCGAAGAAATTTTCACCCTCCACATGCCATTCCAGTTCAACACTCTCTCCGGGCTGTATATTAGTTCTGCTGGCATTAAATAATATCTGGAGTCCGCCCGGTGAAAATTCACCTTGCGGGTTCTTATAGGTGCAACCAATAACCAGTAACGAAATAATAACACCTACAATGAGCAATAAACGTTTATACATATCACCTCCTGTTGTATATCAGACCGCTCTATTGATATATCAACTTACAGCACTCTGATTTGTTTTTTGCCGTATTTTATAACCGTGCAAATCAATTATTCATTACTTTTAGCATATTGGACATATCTCGAACGGTAAATAGCGAATAGGTCATATTTTCGATAGTAAATAAGTACTGCTTTTCATTACGGGATTTATCCGGAATGTTATTGCTGTGATCCGATGAAATTATCATTACATGAAGGGGCAACCGGCCGGTCGCCTCTATAAAGGTACGCCGATCTTTGTGAGCTTACTGTGGGAGTTACCCCGATTTCCCCGACTTTGTCGGGATCTAAGATATCGGGGTGATTTCTATATAAACGTCCATATGCCTGCTTTGCTTTTCACCATATGGCTCAGATGTTACAATATGTCCAGACTATCGGAAAGGAGAGAAGGTCTGCGGTAGGCTCCTGTCTATCCGTGACCGCCGGCTTTATCATGGTTTCAGTAATGCTGACCGTGCGAGGCCGGAACCGTAATAAATATGAAATATTCTACACCGCCGCAAATGATGCTTGATGCTGATAAGCATTACTCCGCCACAATAAAAACGGGTAAGGGCGATCTGGAACTGGAGCTTTTTGCCGCCGATGTTCCTAATACGGTGAACAATTTTGTCTTTCTCGCTCGTGAGGGGTTCTACGATAACACAACGTTTCACCGCGTAATCCCCGGATTCATGGCACAGGGAGGAGACCCTACCGGAACAGGGGCAGGGGGGCCCGGTTACCGGTTCGCCGATGAGTTCACGAATCATAAACATGTCGCCGGTGCGCTCTCGATGGCAAATGCCGGACCCAATACAAATGGTTCCCAGTTCTTTATTACATACGCTCCTCAACCGCACCTTGACGGACGCCATTCGGTTTTCGGACAGCTAACCAAAGGCATGGATATTCTGAAATCGCTGGAGAACGGTGACAGTATAATCAGCATTACCATAGAGGAAAGCTCGAAATAAGAGTGAGCACAACGCTCCCTTTCGAGACCGTTAGCCGGCCTGTCGAGCTGGTCGCTGCAATACGTGAGATATCCGGGGCGGATTCCATCGCGCTCGATACGGAATCGGACAGCTTTCACCGGTATCCCGAGAGGCTCTGTCTGATTCAGGTAGCCTCTCGTAATAAAGTCTATCTCATCGATACAATATCTCTTCAGGACCTGGATCCTCTCCGGGACATTCTGCTGGATAGCTCCATCGGGAAAATTATTCACGCCGCGGAGAACGATGTACGCAGTCTCGACCGGCATTGCGGCATCCGTATCCGTAATATTTACGATACCAGTCTCGCTGCCCGTTTCGCCGGTGTTACCAGGCTCAGCCTGGGGGCTCTCACGGAAGACCTGCTGGGCCAGCCATTGAACAAGAGCAAACGGCTCCAGCGTGCCGACTGGGGACGGCGACCGCTCTCCGCAGAAGCGCTCGAATATGCCGCTTCCGATGTCCGCTACCTGCACGCGCTGCGAGAGGTACTGGACCGGCGGCTCGCCCAGCTGGGACGAACGGCATGGGTCGCTGAAGAGTGTGCCAGGCTCGAAGAAATACGGTACACCGCGCCGGATATGGAGAAAGCATTCTTTTCCGTAAAAGGGGCAAAGGACCTGGATGAACACGGGCTCGCCGTGCTCCGCAGCCTTTTCCTGTTCCGTGAGAAAGAGGCGCGACGCTGGCACAAACCGGTATTTATGGTCCTGCCTGATGCCGCCCTTATTTTTCTCGCAGGCAGCCCGGAAACACCCCTTTCCAAGGTGCCCGGCCTGTCCGATAGCGGATTGAAACGGTTCGGGCAGGGACTCAAGCAGGCGCTGCGAGACGGCATCGCCGCTCCGCCTGTATCCCGGCCGAGCCCTGTAAAGCGGGTACGACCTCGAAAAGGCAGCCTCCGGCGATTGAACCATCTAAAAGAGTGGCGCATGTCACTCGGTAACGGTCTTGCCCTCGACCCTTCTCTCATCTGGCCGCTGGCCAGCCTTGAAAGGCTTGCTGTAGCGCCGGACAGCCTGAGCATTGAACTCAACTCCGGTGACATACGGCAATGGCAACAGGATACCTTCCTTTCCTCGCTTAAGGCATATCTGGAGTCCTTGAAGTAAAAAGGTGTTATTACATGGCGAAGATTGTGCTGGACCTGCATGCCATTTATAACAAGGGCTTTACCATCGATGCGGAGCTGGATCGGGTTATCGCCGAAGCCGTAGAGAAAAAGATATCGCTGGTAGAGATCATTCCCGGCAAGGGGTCGGGACAACTGAAAAAACGCGTATTGCGATACCTGCTCAAACCGGAAGTGAAAAAGCTCTATCACCGGGTGGAAAAAGACGACAAGAATTTCGGAAGGATTTTCGTGCATTTCAGGCATTAGGACATGGACTATTTTTTATTTGTACAAACAGGCACATAGGTAACACTTTGCTAACAGAATCCGGGCGCATCTAGAGATACGTACCCTACAATGTTTTACCATAAGGCAAATGTGGCAACTGCCTTAAGCAATACTTTCATTTTTTTCTCTCTACTATGCGTCTCTCCGCGTCTTTGCGAGGAGCCCCGACTATTTCGGGGCGACGCGGCAATCTCATTTCATTCACAACAGATTGCTTCGCTTCCCGACCATATCGGGATGGTCTCGCAATGACATGAGTGATATGTAGGGGCGACCGGCCGGTCGCCCCTACAAACGTTCTTTATTCTTCTATGTAGTGAATGCTTGTTTTACGGCTGTTCTTTCTTCAGCGGTTTCAGAAGGTATTCCAGCCCGTTGAGTTTGATCTCATATAGAGCGGACAGCAACGTGCCGAGATGCCCCGGAGGAAATCCTTTCCTCTGGAACCATTCCAGATAGGACTGCGGCAGATCGCAGATTAAGCGGCCCCTGTATTTACCGAAAGGCATCCGCTCCGATACCAGATCGATCAGTATCTGCGGGTCGATTGGGTTCGTGCTTCCTTTTTGTTCCATCCTTGATCGAATCCCTGAACACCCGATATATAGCAGGTGAGCTTTTGTAAAACCAAATTATAGCACAGGAATGGAAGGCGTTCGCTGCACGGCATTTTTCTCCGGAGGCTGTCGATCATCTCGTCAACCGGTAAAAACGTATTTGTCTATTTTGCGCTGTGGGCCCATGACTTTTTGCCGGTACCTTGACAGTCTTATTAACGTCATATATACTATATTGTAATTGAAATATATTTTCATTTATAGTAGCATATGAGACTCACTGCAAACAGGATAGCGGGCATTATCAGAGAGCACGGGTACAAGCTGACTCCGCAGCGTCATGCCGTGCTTAAAGTCATTGCCCAAAGCCACGGCCATCTGACTCCTGAGGATATATTTAATAAAGTCAGGGTTGAAAGTCCGGGCATCGGGGTCGTTACCGTCTACCGGACACTGGACCTGCTTCGCGAGCTCAACCTGGTATGCCGTATGCATACACATGACGGATGCGGGAGCTACCTGATGAAAAGGCCTACGGAGCACCACCATCACCTGGTCTGTTCCGGCTGCGGAAAGACTGTTGACTTTGCCGACTGCAACCTGCATGAGCTGGAGCGCAAACTCTCTAAAAATACCGGCTTTGCCATAGACGGCCACCTTCTGGAAATATACGGAAAGTGTCGTAATTGCCAGTCTCCGGCACGGGCTTAATTTTCACGATGGTACTATGAACTCGATCATGTTTTTATCAGATAAATGAAATTATTTTTCAATTATAATAATAGATGTTTACAGGAAGGGGATTCATCGGGACAATAGCCCGGCAACGGTAAATCAAGGAGGCCGACCTTTATGGAAAAAACTTTTTTCAGGAAAAATTTTTCTGTAGTTATAGCAATTTTGATATCGGTTATTTTACCGGCGATGGCTGTGGTATCGTGCGCGTCAAAACCTGCCGAAAGCGGCAAATTGATCGTTGCGGTGACCATCGAGCCGGAAGCGGGTTTCGTGGATGCGGTCGGTGGAGATAAAGTGGACATCGTCGTCATGGTGCCGCCCGGCGCCTCTCCTCACACGTATGAAGTGACACCGGCCCAGATGATAAAACTGTCCGGCGCCAAAATGTACGCCAAGGTAGGTTCGCCGATAGAGTTCGAATTGACCTGGATGAACAGGCTTATAGAAGCCAACAAGTCCATGCTTGTAGTCGACTGCTCCCGGGGTATTGATTTAGCGAAAAGCCAGGACCCTGACGAACCGGGGTTAGACCCTCACATCTGGCTTTCGATACGGAACGCAAAGATAATGGTGCAGAACATCTGCGACGGGCTTGTGCAGGTGGATGCTGTAAATAAAGACTATTACGATAAAAACTGTGCCGCCTTTCTAGATAAGCTTTCCAAACTGGACAGCGATTTCTCAAAGGACCTCGAAAACGTGAGAAATCGCAGTTTCATCGTTTTCCATCCTGCTTTCGGCTACTTCGCCCGCGATTATAACCTGACGCAGATCGCGGTGGAGCAGGAAGGCAAGGAACCGTCCGCCAGCTATATTGTGAGACTGATCGAAGAGGCGAAAGCTCTGGACATCAAAGTCGTGTTTGTATCGCCGGAATATAATACGAAGTCCGCGCAAACGATCGCACAGGAGATCGGCGGCAAGGTCGTTATCATCGACCCCCTCGCGAGGGACTTCATCGATAATATGCGGAATATTGAATCGGCGATGAAGCAGGCGATGCAATAGAAAAACTGAAGTGAGTACAATTAGCCGGGCTCCGGCAGGTCCATTCGTTTTTCAATGAAACATCCGAAGACCGGCAGAAATTACACAGGCTTTGAGTTCGGGCGCGTATCCCTGATTAACAGCGAAATAATGAAAGATACGAGAAGCAGAGATACCAGCATGGCGAGCGGTGCGGTAAATCCGCCGCTTGCAGAGCGGAGTATCTCCATCAACCAGACAAGTACCACAGCCGAAGCGTTTCCGAGAAGCTGGAGATATCCCACGGAGATGCCGGCGAATTTCGGTCCGTTTATCTCGGAGGACATGGTGAGCATGATGGGCAGGGCAGATATAAAGAAGAAGCCTATGGCTATCCCGTTGACCAGATTGGCACCGTAACTTTTGGCGAAAATAAGCAAAAATATAGTCGTTGCGCCGACGAAAGATGCTATTATCAGGAACGGTTTTCTCCTGCCGATCCTGTCCGAGATCACGGGTATTACTATACAACCCGCCATACCGCTGATGATGAGTACTGCCGAAATGGTACCTGCCATATTCATCGGTATATTGTGCAGCTCATTCAGAATCTTCTCCAGCCAGGTAGCCAGTCCGTTGAACACACCAGTACCTATCAAAGCAATGAAACCGAGGATCACAAAATCCCTGTTCTTTAAAATATGACCGACGCTACGCCAGCCGGCGACCGGTACGGTATCGTCGGGCTTTGCCGGCGGGGTCGGCGGCACGGACCTGGTAAAAAGCAGAAATACTATGGCGCCGAGGACTCCCATCGCGCTGTATATCTGAAGCATGCCCGTAAAACCCACCGTGTGTACCAGCTGCGGTGTAAGACCCAGGGCAATCATCATGCCGATAAACAAAGCGAATGAGCCCAGTCCCACAGCCAGCCCTTCCTCTTTGGGAGAGAACCACGTTGTAGCCAGCTTCGTAACACCGTTGAGCACGAAAGGCTGACCTAATGCAATACCCGTCTGTGATATCACCAGAATAGTAAATGACTCCGGCGAAATGAGACGGAATGCGGCAAAGACGCCGGTAAGAATTGCTCCGAGACCTATGCCGTACTTGAATCCTTTCCTGTCGATGAGCATTCCTGCGGGGAGTGTCAACAGTACCTGTGTGAGAGGAAAAACGAGCGTAAACCACATGACATCGGCAGCAGTTACGTTAAGCAGGTCCTCCATGTATGTCTCTATCGCAGCGAAATTCAGCCAGAAAAGCTGTGTCAGGGCAGAAACATACATGTAAATGATAAGGACTATCCAGCGATACCTGTACACCCTGTACTGCTGTGCCATATTATATGCTCCTGTTTTTTGCTTTAAATAAAATTTGCCGGGCCGGTGCAAATAAAAAAAGGTTCGCTTATTATACCACCATCAGCAGCGGTAATTTCTCCGGCCTGTTTCGGGGAGAAATAAAAATCAGCGGCAGATGTTCCGAAAGGACAGGTGGCAGGGTTAGCCGTTCGAGAAGGTTAGATATCGCGAGCGATTGTAAAAGCCATGCTGACTGTGTGATAGATGTTCTTCGCGGCAAGGCAATCGCCTGTTTGATGGAACTCCGGTGCACAGAAACGAAGCGCATCCGCCTCTTCGTAAAGCGGCTCCTGCCCTATCGCGTAAACGACCGTATCAGCCTCGAAGAAGCTTTTACTTCCTATCTCGATGTCGGCCCTGATCACCTTGCTGAAGCTGTTCGACTGCAATACTGCTTCCTGCACCGTCGGGCTTGGCGGCAGCGTAAACAGGTCGCCCACATATTCACCGGTAACGCCTTTTTCATTTATCTCGACAGCCCTGGTGCATGTGGAGACTTTTATATCGTACTTTTTAATCTCGTTCATTAACGCCAGGCCGTGGACCGGGTTGCCGCCGTCGTTCAGTGTTTCCATCATCTCGAGTATAACGACCTTGCGCCCGAGCCCCGAAAGAAAGATGCCGAGCTCGATCCCCGCGAGTCCTCCGCCGATAATCACGATATTTTTACCGGTCTTTTCCGGACTGTAATATGCTTCCTCTGCGCCGAGGACGTTTTTCCCCTGAATTCCCGGGATATCCGGTATTATCGGGCGCGAGCCGAGAGCGGCTATGATGACATCCGCACCGGCCGCTTTCGCCATCTCGGGCGTTACTCCGGTATTCAAATGGATATCGACCGGTGCGCGTGAGAGCATCCTCTCCTGGTACTGTAAATAGCCGGAAAGAAGCCTTTTGAAAGGCACCTTTTTCTCACATCTCAGCACGCCGCCAAGCTGTTCGCTTTTCTCGTAGAGAATGACGCTGTGCCCGCGCTGTGAAGCCGTCAGTGCCGCCTGCATTCCCGCAATGCCTCCGCCTGCGACAAGGACATTTTTCCTTACTGATGGCGGCAACTCATGCCGGCAGACCTGCTCAAAGCCTGTTTCCGGGTTAACCGCGCACCTGTACTGTCTTTTTGTCACGATACCGGCAAAACATTCGAAGCAGCGAATGCACGGCCTGATCTCGTCCGCGTTCCCCTCGCGTGCTTTTCGGGGCATATCCGGATCGGCTAAAAGGGCACGGGCAGCGAGTACGATATCCGCCTTTCCGGAGGCTATTATTTCTTCCATAAGCGCCGGATTATCGAGAGCGCCGACGGTCGCTACGGGTGTCTTTACATGCTTTTTGATCTCCGCTGCATACTGCACGTTCACTCCGTCCGGAAGGAACATGCTGGGATGCGTTACGGTGAACACCTCCGGCGTTTCGTGGCTTCCGGCGGAAACATGGATCACATCCACCTTTCCGTCGAGCTGTTTCGCGATCGCCACGCCTTCGTCTATATCGTACCCGCCTTCGTAGCACATCGACCCGCTGATACGGATATCGACGGGGAACCCTCGACCGCATTTCTGTTTGATCCGCTCGATGATAGCTAGCGGAAATCGGCACCGGTTTTCCAGGCTGCCGCCCCATTTGTCCTTGCGATTGTTCACGTTGGGGTCCAGGAACTGGGTAAGCAACCACCCGTGCCCGGCATGGATGGTAACCAGTCCGAAACCGCAGAACTTCGCATAAGCCGCCGCATTTCCATAGGCTTCGATCGTTTCCTCTATGACCTCCTCAGGCATTGCCGGGACAAAGTCGCCGAGCGCATTATGCCCGTCAACGGCTCCGTATATCTGATAGCCTCTTTTCGCCGAATAATAAGAGTTCGCACCGGTATGCTGAAGCTCAATAGCCGCAACCGTGCCGTGCCGGTTTATTGCGGTTGCCAGACGGTAGATCGCTGGAAGTGCAGCAGGATCGTCGAGGTAAATGTTGCTGAGACCGACGACACCCCTCTTGCTGTCCGCTGCTGCCGAGCCGATATTCACCGTCGCTGCGCCACCGGCCGCTCTGCGCTCAAAGAAAGCGATCATCTCGTCAAGGGGATAGTTCTTCGACGAATAGTATTCGTATCCCATTGGCGCGGCGAAAAAACGGTTGCGAAATAGCGTGTTACCCAGCCGGATGGGGCTAAAAAGGTGCGGATATTTGCATTTGTACATTTTCCTGCTCCCCGTCAGTGTATATTGAGGCTCCGGACTATTGTAAACCCGCTGTTTTCACTTTTCAATAACAGGTACCGACCTTAATAGACCAGCGCGATCTTATCAGGGTAACGCCCCGGGAGCCCGATTTATCCCTCGCTTTTTTTAATGGTGAACTTGCTGTTATCCACGTTCGGAGAAGCAGGCATCATGAAAATCGCGGGGATGATAATGAACATGCTTATCCCGGCACCGATCAGTACCAGTCGAAACGCATGCGCTATATCAGCCATATTGTGAAGGACGACGGTGCCGATAGCAACACCGATCACGCTTCCCAGCGAACGGAACAGCCCTCTGAGTCCGGTAATCGTGGCTACCTTGTCGGGCATGAGCTCGATACAGGCATTGTTAGACGCAGGAGTACAAACGCCGTTTCCAATTCCGCATAATCCGAGGATAATGTAAAGCAACGGAACAGCACCTATACTCATTCCAAATATATGGATCCCCTGAGACTCCATGGCAAGCAGGAAACAGCCGATCCCGTTGATCAGGGTCCCTGTCAGGATGGGCTTCCGGTAGCCCCATTTCACCATCGAGAAACTGGTTATTGTCGAGGCGGCGATCATGCCGATAGACCGCGGTGTGAGAACAAGGCCGCTCTCAAATACGGTCATGTCGTAAATGGTTACGGCATATAAAGGTATCAGGGTAAAGATGCCCAGTGCGGCGAGTCCGTAAAACATGTTATAGAGATTTGCCGCGAGAAAGGGCTTTTCTTTTAAAAGCTCCATATCTATTACGGGCTCTTTCACCCTGTGTTCCTGCCGCCAGAATATATAGAGAAGGAAGAACCCGAGCAAAAGCGCCATGCCGGAAAATATCCGCGGTATTACGGATTCACTGTCGGCAAGCTCGGTCATTCCCCACATCAGGGCCAGAAGTGACACGAGCAGGAGACCTACACCGGCGAAGTCGATGTTTTTGCTGATCTTGCGCTTCTCGCTTTTCTTCATAAATATTTGGAGGAGTATCAGCACAATAATACCCAGTGGAACATTGAACCAGAAGATAGACCTCCAGCCAAAGGCTTCTATCATCCACCCGCCGAGGTTCGGACCGATTATCATGCCGATGGGGAAAATACTGCTGAAAAGACCGATGTAACGCTGCCGCGCTTCAGGGAATTCGTCATTGACGATTCCAGCGGCGCAGGGCAGGAACCCCCCGCCACCCAATGCCTGTATCACCCTGGCTCCGATCAATATATCGATGTTCGGCGATATCGCGCAGAGCGCTGAACCGATCACAAATAATGTTGTGTATGCCATTATCGTCGGCTTCTGACCTAAAACCTCGCTCACCTTGCCTGCCAGGGGCATTACCGTGGTCGATACCAGCATAAACGCGCTGAGGACCCAGCCCGCAAGGACAAGCGAGACGTCATAGTCTGCGACAAGTACCGGAAAAGCCACGGATACAGCCGACATATTGATGGCATGCATTACCAGCGAGAAGCTGACTGCAAGGAATACTGTGTATCTGCGCATTTCGTGAGATTATAGCATAGTGGCTTGAGTCAGTATTAACGGCGTTACGATTGCAGTTATACGTTACAGGCTATAAAGCAAGCTTAAAAAGTTATAAAAAAGGACAAGGAGTGCACCAGGGTAGGGAAATGCAAACCCTGCTTCCGGGGATCCCCGGAGTTACAGCAACCGCACTTTCTTGATATTTTCTTGATATTTTTTTGACTGTTTCAGCAGGTTTCTTGACATCCCTTTGACATCATTCAGGTTATACTGAATATAAGGTGTTTGATCGATACTTGTATTTTTTACAAGAAGATAAATAACTGAAAAAAAATAATGGTAACGACTTGATAATGTGAGACTAAGAAGTCTCTTTACTTTTAATGGAACAGAATATTCCGGACATACAAACCGAGTTGCCCGTCAAGCTGGGCAACAAGATATTCAGGCCTGCCCGTGTGAACGGGCTGCACCTGCGAAGAGTGCTCGGCATACCGGGCCTTTTCAGTGCGGGGTACGGCGATGTTGGCTCTTCCATTTATTACGGGCTGGGGCTTATTGCGATCGTCGCTCTCGGAGCGACACCGATCGTTCTGGCTATCGCCGGTGTCATCTATGTTTTTAACGCCCTCACCTATGCCGAAGGCGGAGCAATGTTGCCGGAAGCCGGTGGTTCAGCCAGTTTCGCCCGCAACGGATATAACGACCTGATAGGCTTCATCGCGGGCTGGGCGTTGATGTTGAGCTATATCGTCACCATGGCGATCTCTGCCTATACCATACCGCCCTATCTCGCATATTTCTGGCCTTCGTTAAAAGACCCCGTCATCGGCACTTCTGTGTCAATGGGAATAATCCTGTTTCTTATGGCATTGAACGTGGTGGGTATAAAAGAGTCATCGAGGATAAACATATTGTTTATAGCCCTCGATATACTTACCCAGGTAACGCTCGTGGTACTGGGGTTGCTGCTGCTGCTGATGCCGCACCCGGGGCTGCTGTTCCAGCATATGTTCGGTGCCGGGAACTGGCCGTCGACGACCAATTTTATCTTCGGCATTGCAATAGCCGCACTATGTTTCACAGGCGTAGAGACCGTTTCGCAGCTTGGAGAGGAGACACGCCGCCCTGAAAAAAGGATACCGCAGACGTATATCTTCATGATTTTAGCCGTGCTGGTACTGTTTGCCGGGATTTCAGTAGTCGCTCTATCGGCGATGACGCCGCAGGAACTCGGCGATCCTGTGAACGGGTGGGCAAGGGACCCTGTAGCAGGCATTGCGAACAGCCTTTCCCGGATAATATCGCCGGAAGCCATAGCCATGAATATCACCTCCGAACCGGCGCCGGAGTTCATTATCAAATGGGCGGTGACCGGGCTACGCAATTTGCTTCCGGTGCTGGTATCCCTGCTCGCCGCGAGTATTCTGCTCACCGCCACCAATGCGGGTCTTATGGGTATTTCACGCCTTACGTTTAACCTGTCGTCGCATCAACAGCTGCCGGCATCATTGAAAAAAGTACACCATCACTTCAGGACGCCGTTTGTCTCCATTATACTGTTCTGCCTTATTTCCGTAGCTCTTCTGGCACCGGGCCTGTTCGCTCCCAGCTTTTTTACAGACCTGGGGTCATTATACGTGTTCGGGTCGTTGCTGTGTTTTGCACTGGCGCATGCATCCATACTGGCGCTCAGGGTGAAAAAGCCCGATGCTACACGTCCGTTCAAGCTCAGGTTGAATATAAGGATAAAAGGGCGGCAACTGCCTGTCACCGCTTTGCTCGGGCTGGTAGCTACGACGGCCGTCTGGGTCATCATCCTGTTCACTCAGCCTTATAGCCGGTGGGCAGGGCTTATCTGGATGTTGATAGGCATTACGATATACCTTATATTCAGACGTGTGAAACGTTTACCGGTGTTCCATCTGCCGGGAAAACGGCCAAGACCTTTGCCGGAATCAAGAGGCTAAAACCTGTGTATGCAGGTTGGCGTGATTGACACCCGTGAGCATCACGGGAATGCCCGTTTTTTTAAGAACATAATCGCTGACGCTTCCAAATACAAACCTGCTCAGGTTTCCTCTGTTACGGTGTACGAAGACAACAAGGCCGATGCAATATTTTTCAATACAGGCGACGATCGATTCTTCTACCGTTCCTTCCACGGTTATACACTCGACATCCAGTCCTTTCTCCAGCAGGGATGCGGCGACTTGCTCCAGATACCCGGCTGCTTCCTCTTCAAATTCCGAAGGTTCGATCAACCGGTCGTCGCCTATTTCCACTTTCCCCGAGTGATAGAGAAGAGTCGGCCTGACGATTACGTTAAGCAGGAAAAGCCTGCTGTGAAAACGCTCCGCTATTTCCACCGCTACAGGTATAACGGCTTCGCCTTTCCCGTTATTTTCCATGCATACGAGAATATTTTCAAACACGGTAAAATTTCCACCTGAAAAACGATACCTATAGAATACCTCTTCAGGAATCAAAGAGGTGTCAAGAAAGCATGAGGGTATATCAAGAATGTATCAAAGTACCGGACCGTGCTTAATGCCGGTTAATCCGCAGGCGGTAGCCCACTCCCGGTTCGGTTATGATGAACTGCGGACGGGCGGGCTCGGGCTCTATCTTGCGGCGAAGGTTGCTGATGTTGACGTGCAACATATGCAGCTCGTTTCCGTATTCGGCACCCCATACTTCACGCAGCAGGAAACGATGAGTTAACACCTTTCCCGCATGTGTCACGAGCAATCGAAGCAGGTCATACTCGTTCGGCGTAAGCTGCACCTCGCGTCCGGCTACCGAGACCTGCCTTTGCGGCAAATCAACCCTGAGGCTGCCGCTGGTGAAAACGGGCTCAGCCGCCGGTAAAGTGTGGCGCAGCGCAGCGCGAAGCCGTGCCATGAGTTCCCCAACTCCGAAAGGCTTGGTGAGGTAATCATCGGCGCCGACATCGAGCGCTGCGATCTTATCGGCTTCGGCACTTTTCACGGATAAGATAATGATAGGAATTTGCGTCCATTCACGGAGCAGGCGTGTTACCTCGACACCGTCTATATCGGGGAGCCCGAGGTCCAGGATGACTATATCCGGTTTCTGTTCGACAACTACCGAGAGCGCTTCCTGTCCGGTCGCCGCTTCGATTACAGTATAGGACTGAGAGGTCAGTGTGACCCGTAGAAAACGCCTGATTGCATCCTCGTCGTCGACGACGAGCACTTTCACATTACTCATTTACCTTCTCCGAAATGCCTGCCTGTACATTTAAAGGAAGTATAAGCCTGATAATTGTGCCGCCACCGGGGCGGTTCGCCGCCTCGATACGGCCGTTATGCGCCTCGACGATGCCCCTGCTGATGGACAGCCCGAGTCCGGTCCCGGCTACATTGTCGGGACGTTTGATACGGTAGAACTTGTCGAATATGTGAGTCAAGTCCTGTTCGGGAATGCCGATACCATAATCAGCGATTTCTATATGTACTTCGCTGTCTACCTGCCGTCCTTTAATTTCGATGGGCTGGTCCGGAGGGGAGAATTTCAGCGCATTTTCCAGAATATTGACCAGGGTTTGCACCAGGAGACCGAAATCGACGTAAATAAAAGGCATTTCTGCCGGTATATCGATCTTGATCGGGTGTGTCCCGGTACGGCTGCCGAGCTGTTCCAGCGCCGCGCCGATCAGGTCCTGTACCTCGTAGAGCTGTTTTGACAGCGTTATAGCACCGGCTTCCAGCCTGGACTCGTCCAGTAAATTCGTGATCAGGTGGTTCAGCCGGTCTGCTTCCTCGCTTGCCACCTGGATTAAATTTCTTTTCGCATCATCGTCCAGACCGATTCCCTCTTCCTGTAAACTGCTCAGCACGCCTATAACGGATACCAGCGGCGTACGCAGGTCGTGCGATATGGCATTGAGAAGAGCGGTCTGCAGCTTCTCGGTGGCTTTCAGCACTCTGGCATCTTGCAGCTCATCGGCTAACCGGATGCCGTCGATAGCGACCGCAGCCAGGTCTGCATACGCCCGCAGGAGACGCTCCTGTTCTATCGTCAGTTCATCTGTTTTATCGGTGAGAGACAAGGCGATTACACCTACAGATCCTCGTGCGGTGATGAGTGGTAAGTATCGCGCTCCGGCGTTCCGGAGCGTGTCTGTCCCGTGTCCCACGGTTTTTTGCTGCTGGAATGACCGGACTGCTGCGGTAAGCTCATTGCCGTCGACGTTGATCTTGCTGTCGCCGGCATACGGTTTAAGCACTCCCCTGTTTTGCGTATCAGGGAGGAAGATTGTCACATCGTGTCCCAATGTTTCCTTTATCCTTTTGACAATGGCATTGATGTAGGAATCGAGGTCGCCGGATATTGCCAGGTCACGGCCAAGCGCGTAGAGTGCGGCTGTTTCCCGCTCACGGAGCTGCGCGATCTCCGTCTGCCGGCGTACCCGTGAAGTCAGATAGCTGATAGTAAGGCCTACTAACAACAGGGCAATGAACGTGAATATGTATTGCGTATCGGCGATTTCGAACGTAAGATAAGGCGGTACAAAGAAAAAGTCGAAAGTGAGTACGCCCAGGATCGAGACCAATATGGACGGACCAAAGCCGCCGAAGACTGCGGATACCGTGACACAGAGCAGGTAGATCATGATTATATTTGCCGGGGCGAAGAACCTCTGAACGAGATGGCCAGCCAGTGTGGCAAGGAGCACCAGCCCCAGGCCGAGCAAATAGTTTCGCCACCTGAAGCCCACCTTAAGCTCTTTTTTTGTTCGCTCCAGCCGCAATTTTACCGGCGTTGGCCGATGTTCCTCTAACGCCATATAACTTATTCCGTCTCTATTATAAGCCCGGTCTATTTAAATTCAATCTCTCCGTCATTTATACCGGATAAAATATTCATATTGCATATATAACGGTCTATAATAAAACCATATTAGCAGTATGCCCGTGAAAAGGAAAAATTTATTATCAACGTTCATCTGTATTACCTGTTATTGGAGTCGATGTAACGACCTGCATACGTTATAGTATGCTAACCGGAGGCGCTGGTCATTTGGATATACCATAGTGCAGAAAAGAGGGAAATCTATAACTGCGGTGACGCTCACATATAAACGATACAATTATCGGGTCGGGACAAACAGGCTTTCAATCGGTTAAAGCTGAGACAACCCAGCCAACCCATTCGAAGCGCAGGATCTCCGCTTCAACCGATGTTGAATGGGAACCTCCGGTCAACATCTTTTGCTTCGGCTCAGAGGCTTTCTCATAGATTTGGGCAAACCTCTTGTACGGGGTTATCTTGTCGTCTTCGCTGAAAATAAAAAGCTTATTACATTCCTCCAGGCCTGCCAGTGCTGATGACAACTGCGTATGCGACCATGTTTCAAGGAACTTCTTCCAGTTCACCTTTACTTTCAAGCCTTTTAACAGGGTGGCAAACCGCCAGAGAAGAATAACCGCCCATCTGACCAAAGGAAAAACCTTATTGGAAGGATTATTTAATGACGTTCCTTCTATATCAAAAGGGCATGATAAGGCCACTATAGCTTTTGGCTTCACTACTTTGGCAGCCAGAATAGACGCAAAAGCACCAAGACTATGCCCGACAAGGGCAATCCTCGAACTATCTACTTCAGGTATACTGATAAGTAATCGCCAGGCACTGATTACATCTTCGTTAAAATTGTCATCGAGGCAACCTTCACTCGAACCGTGACCGCGCAAATCAAATATAATGGTCGCTATTCCTTTATTGACCAGGAGCAAAGCGCCGGATTCCATAACATTCTGGTTTGCACCAAAACCATGGCAGAGAACCACACCGGGGACGGGGTGAAAAGCACTAGCGTTCGCCGGCAGCCTGATTTTACCGTTCGCCCTGATACCCAATGGTACAGGAGACAAAAGGTATCTCATCTCCTTTATTTCCACGGATTTTTCTTCCTGGCGTGTCAACGTTGCATTTTCGATACTGGTTTTATAGTCCTTCACAGGTTACTCCTCATCATTGTAAATGCATCAAGCTTCTATTAAAATAATCTCGTTTAGAAATGAATTATCCGAAAAATAGCTTTCATTAATTGCTGGAATAATTTTCAGAGATGTCATGCGTTTGAATGTCGAGGCAACTTCTGTCTATGAATAGCCGGCTATTTCCGGCTGTCGTAAAGCTCGTCTATCGCCGATCGCCACAACTCAATCCTTCCGACCGGTACAAGTAAAAACAAACGTATTCACTTGAAAAGAGGGGCATCCATGCTGCCGCTCCCTCACAAACTAAATGCCCAGTGAATTCAGGCCTTGATACACTCCTTTTGTTTAACCTCTCTAGTTAACGGTATCACGGTTAACTTTAATTGTCAAGTTAACCGTGATATTTTTAAGAATATGTATTATAATTAACTAAATTCTGTTAATTAAAAGGAGGGCTACGGTGGATATGGCATTAGTTATCAGACACCGGCTGCACGAGTTGGGTCTTGAGCAGAGAGACCTGGCAATTGCCGCTCATGTTACGGAGTCATATATTTCCCAGATACTGACAGGGAAAAGGATACCTCCCGCGGCTCATCGGACAGGCATATATGAAAAAATGGAAGCGTTTTTAAAACTGCCGACAGGTGAACTTTCTAAGCTGGCCGACCTTAAGCGCATCAATGAATTAAAGATGAAGCTGGGAGACACCCCGGCACCGTTATTTAAGGAAGTTCGAGAGCTGGTTCTCCGCAAATGTGCCCTCGACAAAGAAAAACAGATACAAGCGATTTTTAAGACGCATCCGTTCGGTGAGCTCGAACGCCTCGTCACACAGAAGCTACTGGATGTAGTCAAAGGAGTAGCTAAAAAAGAATTGGAAAATGAAGATTGGCTTCGGGAAGTGGCCCGCCTGGGCAACCGGGGCTATGAACAGATTCGTATTACTATTATGGAGTTCCTCGATACAGATATATTCAACCTTTCGATTGGAAACTGTGTATCATTCCTGGACCCTCTTATTGAATCGTGGGACATTGACCTCGAGACGTTTAGTATGGAAATTGTCTTGAACCATAGAGTGGCTTCAAAACATGTCAAGAGATTAGAATTTGTAGAAAAGGAACCGGGACCGCCTATTATGGAAGAGCCGGGGCTTAAAGAATTCCTTCGGGATACCCGGCTTAGCAGCGATGCTAGCGAGGATGAAATTGCATTTCTACGGAAATTAAAATTTCAGACAAAACGACCTACATCGCTCTACTATTACAGGGAACTGCAAAACCTCAGGGACCCGCTGCATTTTCGTATGCAGTAATTTCACGGTTAGTGTCCTTGCAGATTCAGAACCTGTAGATGTTTGCTTTCAGGCTTTACTCTGATAAGTTATAAATGAATGTGATTAAAAAAGCAGTATTTCTTTTAGCTCCATCTTTCGGCGTTTTCTGTGATTGATACAGGTGTCAAGTTAAATTTTATGGTCACTTAATAATCCCCGATAAACTATGAGAAAAGCCCGGCCGATAACGGTCATTGCGAGTTGTATTATGGAAAGAGCGATCAGTAGTCAGTAAATAGTGTTTGGTGTTATATTTATAGTTACCTGCCTGAAATGCGAGAGCTTCCACTGATAGTGTAAGGAGAAAAATGCTATGGAAACGCGAAAAGCCCTCCGTGCCATGATCGAAAACAGAAAGCCTGTACTCACTCCCGGTGCGTGGGACCCCCTCAATGCCCTGCTCGTCGAGTCCCTCGGCTTCAAGGCGTGCTACATGGGTGGCTGGATAACCGGAGCACACCTGGCGACCACCGAACCGATGACCACGATGACCGAGATGCTGGAAAATTCATCGCGCATAACGAAAGTAGTCAAGATTCCCCTGATCGTGGATGCCGATGCAGGTTTCGGCGATGCGCTGCATACCATGAGATGCGTGAGGGAGTTCGAGTTCGCCGGAGTCGCCGCGATACATATTGAAGACCAGCTCTACCCGAAACGGGCGCATTACCATAAGGGTATTAAACATGTCATGCCGCTGGACGAGTTCATGGAAAAGATACGCGCCGCGCTGAGAGCACGCACTGACCCCGACTTCGTCATCATCGCTCGTACCGATTCCCGGAACATGGTGGACGGCTCGTTAAAGGAGACCATCGAACGCTGCCAGGCATTCGTCGAGGCAGGTGTCGATATGATCTCGCCGCATGTCACCGATATCGATGAATACAGGACGTTCAGGAAAGAAGTGCCGGACATACCGGTAATGGACTGGATATCGCGGAAATACGCCGAGGAACTGGATATACAGATAGTGCTCGACCCGCTCGTGGCGATAACCGCCGCCTACGAAGCGACGAAGGCACATTACCAGAAGTTCATGGAGACCGGCGACAGCAAGATAACCCCCCATGTCCATGAGTTGATGGAGAAAATACAGGAACTGGTTCGCTTTCCGGAATATTACAAAATAGAAGAGGAGACCACGGAAGCACGGTGGCAGAAAGAGAAACATTAGCAATCCTCAATTAGTGATAAGCTACCTGTTATTAATAGTTGTATATCGATAAAGGAGGGATCGGCCGATGCGAAAGAAGGACATCGATGCGTTCATTAAAGTCTGGGATAAATATTTCGGCCACGCTGAATTGCCCGTCACATTTTATTACACAGATGAGGCGGGACACGCGGAGCACGTGAAACCCGGCACGGGGTCCCGTTGTATTATCGGGGCTCTGGCGAAGGTGAGGAAGGGCGACCCTCTGTGTTTCGATGCGGGTTCTGTCCGTTGCCCGGGAGGGAAGAGATATCTGGGCTATTCTCAGACTATCGCGCCCGACTTCGATTACTTTCTATCGTGCGGAACTCCGGGCGGGAGAGAAGGAGAACGCTATAAAAAGACTCCTGAAATAGTGAAAGAGGTCATGCAGTATATTCCCCCGTTTGAGGCACCGGGAAGCTTTATTGTGTTCAAGCGATGGGACAGGCTGGAAGAGTCAGATAACCCGGAGGTAGCTATATTCTTCGCTTCACCGGATGTCCTTTCCGGGCTTTTCACCCTCGCCAACTTCGATAAAGCGGAGCCCAACGGGGTATTCTGCCCGTTCGGTTCCGGCTGTTCTGCCATAGTGTATTATCCGTACATGGAAAGGTCGTCCGCACAGCCGCGGGGTGTTATCGGGATGTTCGATATATCCGCCCGTCCGTTCGTTCCCGACAATGTGTTGACATTTGCTGTACCGACGGGCAGGCTAATGGAAATGGTGGAGAATGCCGGGGAAAGTTTCCTGATTACAGGTTCCTGGGCAACGATAAGGAAAAGAATAGTATAAAACGCCGGTGAGGACGGTCTACCCCGGTTTTTGAAAAACGTGTTCTAATAGTTCAGCGACCTCGTTGAGAAGTACCTGACCGGGCTCTTCTCCGGATGCAGGTTTCTTTGTGGATAGGGCAGTCTGCCTGTAGCCTGAATTTTGCCGGTCAGGCCGTGCCTGCCTTTCCGGAGCCGCACTCTGCTGTCCGGCCGGTCTTTGCCCGTATGGCGCCTGACCGCCCGGTTGCCTGAAATACTGCCGCGGTGGCGGGTACTGTGCTGTTTGCCGGAATGCACCGGGATATCCGCGTGCTGAAGGCGGATATAAAGGCGGCGTATTGACGACCATCCATTTTAGGCTGGTGCCGCAATTGCCGCAAAACTTTTCCTCGTAATATATCGGCGCTCTGCAATCGGGGCAATAATATGTCGTACGCATCACCATGTTCCTCTTTTAATATCTTTCATATCGCTCTATATGTAAAACGATACTGTATATTTTTAGTTTACTCATGAAATATTAAATAAATATGAAATTTATATGATTAAAATCTTTTCTATTGATAGTGGTAAATTGTGAATAAAGTTCATTTGCTTTTTCATTTTTTTCAATATACATTTGATATATGACAGGATAATACTGACAGGTCCCTTTTGTATTTTCATTTGTGAAAAAAGGAGGTATGACATGGGTTGAGCACCGATTAATATGAGTTTCGTGAAAGAACTCGAAGAAAAAATGTCTACGGAGCGGAAGAAACTGCTGGAGATAGTTGCGGACTACCTCCACGGTGTGGAAGTGGATGCACACCTTGACGAAGAAGATGCGGCGGATGTCTACGGGAACATCATCAAACAACCGGTCATCAAAGTTGCAGGACGGAATTTAGACAGCATTCGTATTATCTCTGCTGACTATTTCGGCTGCGCATTGCCCGACGATATCGCCCGTTTCCAGTATGAGATACCCCTTGAAAAGAAGGCCGATACCGAAATAATACGCCAGATGCCCGCCAGGATCGAATACGAACGGGACAAAAAGACCCTGGGGCTTTTCGGCGGCACGGTTACCGGTATTCACTGGACCGGTGATAAACTTGCCGACCTGCTTAACCGTGACAGTGAACTTTCCGGCATACTGTTTCACTGTACTGCCTCACCGGGTAACCCGGAGTTCGAGGTAAAGATGAAATCTCTGAACGCCGTTGAAATACGGGGGCCCAGATTTGCCGACCTGCAGCGCATCAGCATGATGTTCACGCGCGGAATAAAGGAAGGATTCGAAGAATGCGTGTTCGGTTTCAAGACAGCCGATAAAATCGCCGGACATGTCAGAACACTGATTAACACAGGCTGAAAAAGGGCTTTGTGATACTCCCGTAATATTGTAACAGGGATGTCCTTTTATAACGTAAACTCAGGGGACAGGCCATAACGCATACTGTTGGTTTTGCCCGATACCAGTTTGTCCTTTATGCAGGCAACGAACCGGTCGACAATCCATGAATAGCATTCGTGAGGCAGCGCCTCCGGTATTATCTCGGGGACTTCATTGAAAGCATCGATGATCCACCACCTGTCATATTTATCGATGCACCATTCGGTGACATTCACATCGAAGTCCAGCGCCAGATTGATGCCGATAGTGAGCTCTATTAACCTGTCCCTGTCCGGTTGATTGTCGCCCGGACTGCAATTGATGTATTGCCCCATTGCCTGAGGCTTCGGTATCCACCGCACGAAGAGCACGTCCTTTTTATCAAAGCAAAATACCCTGTAATAGTCTTTGTACTCGATATATTGCTGTGCCAGCAATATTGAACGGTTGGAAAGCGCGAGATAAAGGTTGTCGAGCTCGTCCGCCGACCTGACGATATACACATCCTGCCACGCATAACCGTCGAACGGCTTCAGGACACAGGGAAAGCCGAGTTCCAAGGCAACACGGTGCAGGTCCGGCTTCGCCACCGTGCCCTCCGCCTCGTTGATTGCCTGCTGGTCAGGCAGCACAATGGTCTTCGGGAACGGCAGCCCGAGCTGTATGCCCATTCTCATTTCCACCAGTTTATTGGCGACCGAAGCGGCGAAAGGATTATTTATCACATAGCTCCCGCTGAGCGCCATGCTTTTAATAATTTCCTTGAGGAACGGATAACGGAAGCTGAGCCTGTCAACCACTACCCGGTATTTATGCGTCAGCGGGATCGATTCTTCCCGTAGAGAAATAAATTCAACGGGAATATCGCCAAGATGTGCCCTCACATCTGTCATGAACCGGTCATCGCGGCGTTCGAGTATGCCTACCGACTGTTCGTCCACACCGTAAAGTATAGATGGTGTATGCCTGCCGGTCAATCACGGTCCGGCTATCGGGCGGGAAAATATCCGTGCTTTATGCCTGATATATATTTTTGATTTTCGCGGAGCGAGGATGCTACCATAAATACTAAATTTTCGACAGACTGCGTCCACGGTTGGAAAGAGAGCTTCAGTATGAAAATCAAAAAGCTTGCCGGATATTTTTCGATAGTGCTCGCCCTGAGCATCCCCGGCAGTATAGCCGCCTGTTCCGGTAACAGCGTTCCCACGTTCCACTACGAGTCCGATACCTCATTGCATACGCTTGTGCAGCAGGACGCGCCGGACTATCCTGAAGTTGACTTTGTAGTGTTCAGCGATGTACACCTTTACAATCCGTCACTGGGATTGGAAGGTCAGGCACTGGACTCTTATCTATTTAACGACCGTAAGCTCCTCAAGGAAAGCGAGGATATTTTAAAGACGATAGTGGAAGAAATCGCAGATGAAGATGCGGATATCGTGCTTGTGCCCGGCGACCTGACGAAAGACGGCGAGCGTGTATCTCACGAGCTCGCGGCAAGCTATTTTGCAAAGCTTGAAGACGGGGGAAAACGGGTCTACGTGGTGCCGGGAAATCACGATGTGAAGAACGGTCATTCGTTCAGATATGAAGGTGACAGCGTTGAGCGGGTGCCGAATGTCGATGCCGCTGAGTTCGCCCGGATATACAACAGGTTTGGCTACGATGAAGCGCTTTATCGTGACCCGGACTCGCTCAGCTATGTGGCCGAGATGAATGACGGGCTCTGGTTGCTGGCGCTCGATTCATGCCTCTACCGGGAGAACGTGGAAAATGAAGAGCCGGAGACAGACGGCAGGTTTTCTCCGGCAACGCTGGAATGGATAGAAGATATACTCGCGAAAGCTTCCGGGGCAGGCAAGGCGATGATAGCGATGATGCATCACGGTGTCGTTGAACACTTCGCTGGCCAGGAAAAATATTACGGACAATATGTTGTCGATGATTTCGCTGAAGTATCGAAGCTGCTGGCAATGTACAATGTACGCCTCGTGTTCACCGGGCACTTTCATGCACAGGATGTCACCGTAGCGCGATGGAATGACGAAGGGAAATTTCTGTTCGATGTCGAGACCGGATCACTGGTAACATACCCCTGCCCCTACCGGGTTGTGAGTATCGATGAAACACAGAAAGCCGTTATACATACAAATCGCATACAGTCTATACAATCGCATCCCGTCGATTTTCCGGAATATGCACGGGAGTATATCACCGGTGGTGTAGAAAATATTGCTGCCGACACTATTGAAAAATATAAGGTAAAACGGGCTGAGGCGGAGAAGATGGCGGAGCAGGTCGCGGAAGCGTTCGTTGCGCATTATTACGGAGACGAATCACTTCCTGCGGGACAGGAAGCGCTTAGCTCGAAAGGGCTGAGCCTCCCGGGCAAGCTCGTCGTTACCTTCCGCAAGAAACTTGTCGAAGATCTCTGGCAGGACCTGGAACCGCCGGACAATGAGGTGGTGCTCGACCTGCGGACAAGCGGCTGGGAATAACGAAAGCATAGGAGGAAAAGAAACCGACTATTTTTTGTTAATAATAGTTTATACGCAATATAATCGTATCCCGGGACTTTGTTTCCAGTTCCTTGTTAAATATTACAGCGATATCTGTATATTTTTATTCTTAAATCGCGTCGTATTTCACCCTGTACCAGAGCACCAGTTTACTACCGATAAAAGCCAGTGAAAGTGTCACAAAACTCATGCCCAGCATAACCCACAGATAATAATCTTCTTCTGTTATATATCGAGCTATTGGCGCTCCTACCATACTTAAACATCCGGCAATAAATAATATCCATACAAGGAATGATGCAAACCATCTGGATAACCTGTTCATTATTGCTAATCCTTTTTACGCTTTTTCGTTTCCTCAGCCTTATCCTTTTAATTAATATCCATAATACGCCGCTTTTAGTACCAATACGGCTTCACTTATTTTTGTAGTATAGATGGTTTAATTTTTAATTGTTGCGGCAGGGAGCAATTTTTATAGATATGGTGCCATCTTATGCAATTCTCTTTTGTTATACAATCCCATCCAGTGCAAGAAAATCTTAGACCATCAACGGCAGGAAGGCTACGGGGGGAGAGTTTAACTGTTGTTGCCATGATATTTGTCTCCTATCTTTACTGTTAAACAAATACTAGCACAGTGAGCATGTAGAAGTAATATAATCGAAGCATGATATGTTAATTAGTTATAATATTTTCGGGAGGAAACTCGCCCCTATCGTTAGTCAATTGCAATGTAGCTGATCAGAAAAAATAAATAACTCAATACCTATAAACCAGCCACTTATCTCTCCTGTTCAAAGTGCTTGTAATAGCGTTGTTTTAAATCCGGGTTCCATTCTTTCACTTTAAAATCAGGAATATGTTTATCTTTACCGGCAAAATCCATCTGTTCCGGGATTTCTTCGATCTGGTCAAAGACGGATTCACCTTGAGTTGCCTTGTATTCAATATCCATCTTCTTAAAAATACCGTTAATAGCCTGTAAATGGCTCAGTCCCTTGTTTATCCGCATGTTATACATTTTAGTAAACAAGGTTTTATGCTCTTCTATGAACTTTTGCCAGCCTTGAGTGGTTATATCGAACGGATGTGTCGCCTTTGGGTATAGCCCTTCCTGTCCGTCATTGTTATCTCCTTTTTTATAGCAGGCTTTTGTAATTATATCAATAGCCATAAATCGGCTGAACCGGTGATCTCGTAATACATTGTACTGTTTCAATCGTTCCGGGTGGTCCAGAAACATCTTAGTCACGGGTCGGCTAAATCTTTGTGAACGCTTGCCCTCAAATTGTTTGTAGGTATCAACAGGCGATACAACATGCTTTTATACTTCAACTGCCTCCTGTTCCTGGTTAAAAACTTTTCCATCCCATTTATCAACATCGAGTTTGGTGGTGACATCACCTTTTTCGGTGTCCTGTTTTATTATACGATAAACCTTGCGGACAATCTGCTTCATTTGGTCATAAGAAATCCCGGACTGCCGGGCTGCCCTGATTCCCGATTCAAGCCTCGATATACGCTTTTGTTCATACCGTGAACTTGATTGCTTTACCATTGCCATTTCTTTACTCCTTGAGCTTTCGCTTACTCTCTCTGGTTCTATGCCGTAATAATAAGTGCCTTTAAAAAGGCACTTATTATCTTGTCGAATTCGGCCCCCTGATAATAGAAACACCGGACTCTCCAAAACTATTCTGATATAAGTCAGAAGGGATGTAACAATATGAGCCCGGTGTAGTTAAACTAGCGTAAAAGGGTTAAAAGAGTCTGAATACCCTTCTTAGCAGCCAGATTATTATGAGAATGACTGCAATGACAAGCGCTATATGGATCAAACCGCCCAGACTAAAGACGAATAATCCCAATAGCCATAAGATTAAAAGAATAATACCAATAGTTAATAAGATACCCACGTTGCCTCCTTTATAATAAATAATTTTTTAGGTTGGAATCCTTTTTAGATGGAGTGGTCTTCATTTATAGTTTTTATTGCACTATAAATTTTTCATCCAACCCGTTTTATTTTTTTCCTTGTACTCTTTTAGAGGCTTGTACTCTTTAATGATATCTCTGATAGCATCTTCGTTGTTTTTCTTGTTGTGTTCGATCCTGTACACTTCAACGATCTTATCCTCTTCGTCTGATAATTCGATCTGAACTCTTACTGACATAGTATTTGCCTCCAATAATTATACTTAAATGAATAGTAGCAACCGGATCATAGAATAGTTATATAATTGATTGGAGAGATATTAAATACTTATGACATTTTGCAGCATTCGCATTGAGTCCATTATTTCAACATGTATTACACGATATGAACAAGGGGAATCTTGGCACGGTACCAAGGCCGGGTTTTACTCGCACTTGAGGACACGGGGCAATCGTTAAAAGTCCCTCTCGCGGCATGGGCAGCCCTGAATGCTTTAACAAAAGAAGCCTAGTCAAAAAAACCAACAATTCTCTATGTACAGCTAGCGCCTGCGTATTTAAAAAAGGGGTAAAACAGGATAGCTCAGTTAATGGGAGTGGAATACATTCGTATACTTGTCGATAATATAGAGCCCTTATCTATTTCACCTCTTTACTTTTCGCATATTCAGCTAACTTTTTAAAGTAATACCCGTAATCACGTAGCCAATATCGGCTATCGTATTTTTCGGTCTGTCTATAGATAATCCATTCTTTTAATCTATCCCAGAAGCTAATAACCAGAGGCCAAAGCCATTTTGGTGGTTCAATTTCTATCTTATTAGTGTTGCCCATCAGGTAGAATCCAATATAATCAAAGTGCGCTATAGTCCGTTCTATTGCTGCACCGAGATCGAAATCTTCACCTATGAACACTTTTTCAATTTGTTCTTTAATGTAAATTGCTTTAGTTCCCGATTGAATTGCAAACCTCACTTCTTCCCTGTCTTTACTTGCTCCCGCACTTGTTATCTCATTTAATATGAGTACCAATACATCATGATCGAGTTTTTGTCTATTAACTATTAGTCCCCAGACGGCAATTCCTGCCCCACTAAGCGCGGTAATCGCAAGAATAAAATTGATTACAGTGCCCCAATTTACGTAATCTCCTAACATAAAATCAAAATCACCCTTCGTCAATGGATGTTCTGTCCATGCAACATAGGAGACTGCTGAAAAAAGGTGTCCTCCCTGTTTTCCGATTCTACCAGGTGGGATAAAGGGCGGAGGATTTTTTTCAGCAATCTCTCTATATCACTGGAAACCATTGGTTATTAAGGTGTTACCATAACAACCTGCCAATAGGCCCATCCCCAGTCGTTTACTGCCTCTAACCTGTACAGTTTAGTTTGTCCTGATGGTACTGTGACCACTGCACTACCTGTTGGATTAACAGGACCTATATCAGGCTGGATGACTATCTGTGTGGCGTTTGATACATTCCAGTTAAGTTGCCATGAAGTACCACCGAGACTGCTGGCAGTGAAGCTGATAACAGGATTACTGGCAGTAGTTTGCGGTACTGCTGATACGGTGATAATTGTCGATGATCTGATAACCGTGCCAGCAGAGTTGGTAGCACTTATGGTATACACAGTAGATTTCGCCGGTGATACTACCCTGGTCCCCGCAGTATCAACCTGGCCTATGCCCTGGTCTATACTCACCGATGTAGCTCCGGTCACATTCCACAGCAGAGTTGACATGCCACCGGAATTAATCGTAGATGGAGTACTGCTGAATTCCCTGATAACCGAAGGATTCGCTACCGGTATAATAGTCGCTGATGGGGAACAACCCGGGATGAGAATCAGTAATAATAATAGTGATAGAGAAAGAAAAACTAACCTTTTCAATGTGTGTACCTCCTAAAATATGTTACCTGCGACTCGACACATCCTGAATCTTTATTAATAATATAGTTATCTGAATCTCCGTGATTTAATGAGAGTGCGTTAAAGTGTCTTATCTTCTATCACAGCCTCAGCCGCGTTCTGTTTGACGGATTCAATGCCATTCAGCGCATTGTCTTTGGTTGAATAGCCCTGAGATA
>CAZAIO010000018.1:0-29317 GCA_964485235.1 uncultured Dehalococcoidales bacterium | reverse complement strand
GCCCTGAAACCGCTCTGAGCGTCAATGATTTTGTTATTTGTACCGAAGTTATACAGCCAGGTGATAACATCTATGCCGAACTTGCGATAACGTCGGATACGGTTCTTTTGAGCAGGATCGAGAAATCGTGAGCCGATGACAATATCGGCTTCGCCGTTAATAATGGGTGCCAGTACACGTTGAATTTCCTGTGGGTCATGTTGCCCGTCTCCATCCAGCGTTATAAGCACATTTGCATGACATTGACGTGCAGCATCAAAACACGATTGAATGCTTTGCCCGTAGCCTTTATTCGTCTCGTGTCGTATTACTTCAGCTCCGACAGCCTGTGCTACTTTAGCTGTATCATCGGTTGAACCGTCATCGATGACGATGACAGTATCTACATATTCGCTTACTTTTTTAACCACATCTTTAATGAATTCTGCTTCGTTGTAGCAAGGAATGGCCGCAACAGTTTTAAACAGCGTTTTATCGATCGATATTGTCTGGTTAATTGTCGTTTCTGTCATGGTTATTACACTTCAAGGTCACTTTTCGTGTCATGCTACCCCATTATGCCTGTTGCTTTCAAGCAGCTAATTATAGCAGAGCAATTTTCTATCGGTAAAAATGCATCGCACCGGTTATACATACTGGTGAATTTGCTTTTTACGTGTACCTTTCACATGATTTTCGTGATAACCGGATCATCTGTTTATTTGACGGTTACCGATTTGGCAAGGTTACGTGGTTTGTCCGGATCCAGACCAAGGGTAACTGCCATGTGATAAGCCATGAGTTGTAGAGGGATTACAGTCACCAGCGGATAAAGAAGCTCATCGACTTTAGGTATTTTAATCCAGGAGTCATAAATCTCGTTTTCTCTATCAGAGACTGCAATTATATATGCACCCCGGGACTTGGCCTCGATCGCATTACTAAGAGTTTCCCTGTACGTGTAGTCATCGGGGCAGATGACCACCACAGGAGTGCCTGGTTCGATAAGTGATAAGGTTCCATGTTTCAGTTCACCGGCAGGCATTCCTTCAGCATGTATATAGGAGATTTCCTTCAGTTTTAATGAACCTTCGGATGCAATGGCAAAGTTTATTCCTCTTGCAATATAGTAGAAATCGTTTCTATCTTTGAGTTCGCGGCATAGTTTTTCAATACTGTCATTGTTCATTGATATGGTCTGTCGTATAGTATCCTTTAAACCTGTTATTGTATCCACTGCTTTATCAAATTCATTGACCATAGAGTAAGCTAAAAGATAGAACATTATTAACTGACAGAGAAATGATTTTGTGGCTGCTACACATAATTCAGGGCCGCAATTGAGATGAATAATACGATCACTGAGATCTGCAAGTAGACTTATAGGCCTGTTAACTATAGATACTACCTGGGCGCCGGCAGCTTTTGCTTTTTTAACACCTTCAATCACATCGGCTGTTTCGCCGCTTTGAGAAATAGCGAGTACCAAAGTATTTTTATCGACCGAATCGGCGAAATATCCGAACTCGGAAGCCATGACGACATCACAGAACTTTCTTCCTACTCGTGAGAACAAATATCTGCCGACGAGCGCGGCATACCGTGAAGTGCCACACGCGGTAACGATAACCTGACCGGCCCTGAGTATATCCAGGGCAATACTATGAAAGTGCTGTTTACTCTGCGAAACAGCTGCCTCTATCGATAGCGGTTGCTCCATTATTTCCTTGAGCATGAAAAATTGATATCCCTCTTTGTCGACTTTTTGTTCTCTTGTACCTATCTCCTGGGTATCTTTATGTAATTTATTGCCTGCTTTATCGAAAAATTCGATTTCGTGGTGTTTCATAACGGCCAGTTCTTCATCGGCAAGCAGGAAGATACTGTGTACATATTCGGGAAATTCCAGCGCGTCGCTTCCGGCAAACGTACCTTTATCACAAATCCCTATTGATAGTGGACTCTCTTTTCTCATGCCGATGATTTTGTCGGGCTCGCAGGATGCAAGTGTAAGAAAGGCGTACGATCCTTCCAGTTTCACTGCAGTTGCAAGAACCGCCTCTTTAAATGAACAGCCGGTCTTCAATTCCTCCTCGATAAGGTGGGGAATGACCTCAGTATCCGTTTCAGATAAAAATGTATGTCCCCTTGCAGCCAGTTCGTGTCGGAGTTCCTGGTAGTTGTCAATCGTGCCATTATGAACAACAGCGACTGTTTTTTGACAGTCGTAGTGGGGGTGGGCATTTGCTATCGTGACGCCACCGTGAGTTGCCCAGCGGGTATGTCCTATTGCAATATTACCCGGGAGAGCGCTAAAGTTAGTGTCATGTTCAACAATATCGAGTTTACCGATACCCTTACGAACGAGTAACTGTCCATCATTGATCGTACAGATGCCAGCGGAATCATAACCTCGATATTCAACCCTTTTTAATGCTTCAAAAGCAATAGGGGCTGCTGTTTGGTCTCCGCAATATCCGATAATGCCGCACATATTATTTCGTTAATTTTCTCCTCAACTCTTCTCTATTATTCCTGGACGGTTGTAGTTGATTGGGAATCACCCTATATGGAGATTCAGCCAGTGCAAGCTTATTTGCTCCGAGGTCACGGGTCAGACAGATATGTGCTCCAATAAATGAATTGGCACCGATTCTTATGCCCGGCATAAGACTGGAGTTAATACCAATACGACATCCATTGCCGATAATGGCGCCCATCTTATCTCTGCCCGTATCTGTTTTATTACCCTCACCTATTGTCTTTATTGAGGCTTCATCGTGACGAAAATTTGCCGTCACAGCTCCTGCGCCGAACGAGCAGTTATCTTCTATTACGGAATCACCGATATAATTACTATGAAACCAGCAATTTCCACCTATATAAGAATGTTTGACTTCAGTCCCATAGCCGACTACGCAATTCGCACCTATAGAAGAGTCCCTTACTAACACATTGTTTCCTATAATAGTATTGGGGCCGATATAGCTTGGTCCCCGAATAATCGCTCCTTCAAAAACACGTACGTTTTCTTCTATTATCACATTGCCGTCAATAACTGCGCTTTCCGAAATCCGGGCGGTTGGTGCAAAGTAACGGGTAATATGGCTGGAGAAATAGTCCATTACGTCGAGGATATGCCATGGATATTTTATTGCCAACCATTGACCCGTATATAAAACGGCTTTACATCTATTGGTGTCATGGACCATATTATCAAGAGCTTTTTCATAAATATCATCACCGGATGAGGTGATGCCGTCGATATATTTGAATAATAACGCGGGATCTGTGTGTAAATGGACTACAATGTTTATCAGATCAGAGGGTTCTTTGCCCTCGGGTGGTTTCTCTATTATTCCTGTTATTTCATTATTCTCATTAATGACGAGATAACCACCTGGAAAATAGCTTTTTATCTGATATGCAGTTATATATGACGAAAAATCTTCCTTTGATTTATACTCGCTAAGCAGTGAGGAGAATACATCGGCTGAAAAAATATCATTTGAATTAATCAGAATAAAAGGATCCTTCCCGATCAAATGTGCTGCTGTGAGTAATGCATCTGCCATACCCTGGGCGTTTTGTTGAACTATATAATCGATTCTCACATTTTGAAAACCTGATAAGGCCTTCCTGATTCCTTCATTATTTTCAGGATTAACAATGACTATGAACCGGTCGAGCCCAGCAGCTAAGGCAGTTTCGATCTGGTGGACTATCAGAGGTTTCCCGAGAAACTTCAGAAGAGTTTTATCGGTAGTCATCGGCATCATCCTTTTGCCGATTCCCCCACACATAATTACTGCTTTCATTTTAATATCTTATTGTATTTATATATAGATTTCAATTTGAGCTGATTTAACGGCGAATTAAATATACTACGATGAAATTATAGTCTTTTCCATGAATTTCCAAAAGGAAGTAATGAATGAGCGATATGAAATAATATTTTACTATGCCAGTCAAATGAAAAATCTTCCATCGAGGTGATTGCTTCCTGTAGCTTTTTCTTTCGTGCGATAGAGAACAGGTATTCGATTTGTTGATTGTTTAACCATGTCAACACTTTGTGACTTAAATACTCAATCATCAATTCCTTATCCAGTTTTTTTCGCCATTGCTTCTGATATGATGACATTTGATGTATGGAGTAGTCGCCTGATTCGATTGCCTGGTGAATTACATTAACAGCAATGCTTGCGCAGAGTATTCCAAAATATATGCCGCCTCCCGTAGTCGGTTTCACCTGCCCTGCTGCTTCTCCGACTATCAGCACTCTGTCTGTATAAGTCCTGGAGAGCGGTCTTAACGGTATTACGCCATAACTACCCGATGGATCATATGATGCGATTTTCCTCTCCGCCTTTAAAGTATCTAAAAACGAATTGAGACGTTCTTCCTGGTTATCGTAAGTCATTAAACCCGCCAGACTTTTACCATTATTTGTCGGAACCAGCCATGCAAAGCCACCAGATGTAATATTTCTATCTGTGTATATTTCTACATCGTGTCTATTGTTGATTTCCACTTCAGATTGCGCTCCAATGACGCATCTGGAGATCTTCCCTATATTTAGTTTATTAGTAAGTAAAGAGCCGTAGCCTGTTGCGACAACAGCGGTCTTTGCTTTAAGGAAATGATGTTGTCCGTTACCGTTTGTTTCCACCTGAACATAATCAGCGTGGACTTCAATATCAATAACATGAGTGGAAAAGCGGAACTCCGCTCCTGCATTTTGTGCATAGTTACAAATTTCCATATCCAGACCGGCACGATCGACGACATATGCTACATTATCTTTTCTATGTAATCGTAAAGGTTTTCCTGACGGGGAAAGTACCAGTGCGGAATTTACCTGTATTGCATTTACATTACCGTTAAGATTTAGCAGATCGTGGCATTCTTTACTTATAATACCTGTACAGCAGGTTTCCATGCCCGCTGCCGATTTTTTTTCCAGCACAATTACTTTATGCTTTTTCAAAGCAAGTTTTTCGGCAATAAAACTGCCTATAGGCCCTCCGCCCACTATTATTGTATCGAACAATGTTTCTCCCATTATTAATTTTTATTGATTCAGTTAAGCTTTTATAATAATCACGTTATAGCACAAGACACTACAAAGAAAGCCGTATAATATTCAGGACATGTTTTACATAAACTCGGAGATACGGCTTTTTCCGGGCTGGTTTTATTTCGCTGCTCTACGCGCCCATTATCACTTCCGGTTTATTCTTTCTATATCTATCAGAATATTCCAAGAGCTTTTCATTGGACACTGTTGCCTCAGGTGTAACGACATCAATATATAAATAAAGAGGCTTTTCAAAATATGCTATATCGCTTCCATTTCTATAAAGCCAGAAATCGATCCTTTGATTTTCCCCCGGTTCTTTCGGAAGGATGCTTATTCTCTCTTCATATTTTTGTTCGTCCTGGAGTATCCCCGTGTCTATTGTATCGTAGGTAGTATTATGCATCTGCACTGCTATCCGGTACGACGAAGGTTGCCGTTCGTGGTTGACTACCACCAATATAACCTCGGCAGGTTCATTCAAAAGCAATTGGCGGGGATAGTTTTCAGCTTTGCCGTCAGGACCCAATAAATAGAACTCTGTGTACGGTTCATTTTGCTGTGCTGAAATAATAATATAGGCCAGTCCGCCAATTGCAACTACAATTGCAATCGTGATAATAACGGTAAGTCCTTTATTTAAAGCATTCATAGTCGTCCAACGGGACCTATCTACATTCAGAGTGAAATACAGTTGTTTATCCGCTGTTAGACGATTTTGGCGGAACCATGCGATGATTGATGTGATAATTATAAATGCACTTATCGTTATCAGTACAGGCAATAGCCTGATTCCCCAAGGTGTGTAGTTGAGAGCTAGCCCGAGGAGCGGCACAATTGCAATACTGGCTCCAAAACTTAGAGCGAGTCTTTCAAGGCCTTGCAGGTCTTCTCGTTTCGCAAAAAGAGCTGAGACAAGAGTATAACCCGGGAAAAATATTACGAATAAAAAGCCGAGAATAATTCTCAAAGGACCTTCGGTAAGCAGCACAACAGGAACTAAAAGGATTGTAAGCAGTACAATCACAATTAGTATCTTTCGGTTATCGATTTTCATAAGAACATTAGCGTAATACTTGGTGTTTCCGAATTATATTCAATTTAAATGGTGATAGCAAGTACTTGACATAATAGTTTATTATAACGGCAGATACTGTGTATGGTATGTGATTGTACAAAAAAGTATATCATTATATACCACTACGGCTTATGATGAAGGTATTAAGGTTTATTTCGGTGAACTTTGCGGTATTGACAATCTTTATAAAATTATCGGAACGACCTGCTTCTTCTAAAAAACTTGATAATAGCTAGAATCAGAATTATGTATATCGCGAGAGAAATCCAGGTCCATACAGACGTATTTTGAATAATCGGACTATGCGGTTTCCTGGTCGCTTTTTTCCCTTCAGTCTGAAAACAGTATTTTGCACACCAAACACATTCCCACGGTTCAAACGCCTGCACACGCCAGAAGTAATTAGTCCCGCATTTTAAAATCGCATCATATTGGTATGCGGTAGTGTTGACCATAGTGGAAACGAGCGGATCGCTCATATCCGCCTTCTCAGAAAGTTCAAATCTATATTTGATCGTTTCTTTAAACGGTGACCATGAAAAACATACAGGTGCATCACAGGAGCAACCACATCTATTTTCAGGAGCGAGAAGCTGAGGTCCGAGTGAATCCTGTACGGTAGGGAGACCTGCCTGTACCATGAAATGCATAGTGGCAGACCATGGACTGCGAACAATCTCACCGCTCATTGCGCTTCGTGCTCTGACCCGCCAATAATATTTATGATTGGCATCGAGATTACCCGGGAGCAGAATTAATGCCGGGGACAATAGATCGACGGTAGTGAAGTTGTCGAAGTCCATAACCTGCATAGTGAATGATTCGTCTTTGGATATCTGAAGTTGATATCTATGCGCATAGATAAGCTGTCGCCATCTGAAATTGATTTCATCGTTCCGCCCTGTTACAGGATCGACAGGGATGTATTCACCACTATATGGAGAGAGGGACCATGGGCCTATTTTTATTGCAGGGTCGTTATATGTCCACAGACAGCCAACCCTGTTATTCCAATCGTACGTATTATCGTCCAGCGCCCATAAATTATTCTCTATTACGTTACCGGAACTTTTTAGTGAAACCGGTTCGCGGGTGAAAGACACCGGGTAATTAGCGTCACCGGGAGCTGGCAAACCCGTTATAAGGTCGTCCCATTCTATAGGTGACGATATTGGGGCTCTCGGTGTAAGTGTTCTATCGACACCGGGAGGGAAATTGGGTGGATTAGCTGTATTCCATGCTCCATATAATACACCATTTTGTTGAGACAGGCCGTAAAATGTACTGTTTATTGGAATCAAGTCCGACCATCCAGCACTTTCACCTATAGTCCAACGGTAGATTTTTCCACTTGTACCTGAGGGATTACGCAACGCCGTATATATCGTATTATTCTGATAAAATGCCTCATCAAAAATAACATGTGTATTACCGTATAGAGGAATTCTGTATTTATTTGAAGGAATTACTTCGAACTTGATTTTAGGTAGAGAATAATCAGCATAGGCAACTTCTCCAAGGCTGGCATCGCCTACAACTACCCAATCTTCATATACTTTACCTTCGTATTTAGATAACCGGTTTCTTCGAGGTGTACTAATAGTGTGCCCGTCCGACAAGTGTGTATTCTGTACCAGGTCTGACGGCCAGGTCCAATTCCCGTCTTCTATTTGACCTCGATGTACGACAATGTCATCGAGTATATACATACCGGAATCACTTGACAGCGTTAAATCTGTTACATTCGCACCGGAGTTTATAATGTTCCATATTTGTCCCTCATCGTTCGAGAACTGAATAGTGCTTGTAAAACGGTCTGCAAATGCAATAGCAGTACTTCTATATATATGTGAACCGGTATTATCGTTTATGTTTACACGTAAAATAGAATCATTATCACTTGTATTTATACATAGTACACGTTCCCATGTACTACCTAAAGATGATCCGCAGCTTCGCCAGACACTATCGAAACTATTAGTTACGCCTAAATTGGTATTCAATGACGCGAGGTAGAGAACGTTATAGTCCGTTGTAACAAGTGCCGGATCGCCCCGAGGTTGTAATACTGATACATCAGAGAACTGCGTTATCTCAGTATCGATCAGACTGATCTGGTTCCACACATTACCGACAAGCTGATCGAGCGGTCTTTTTGTATTTTTCCTTTGCAATTCATACGGACGTGAATAAGGACTTACGGAAAAGGCGGACTCATCGAGAGTCGAGCTGTTCAAGAGTGCCTCCGGCCAGCAATTGGAACCTGCTATCATGCTTGTTCCACCGGACTGAAAATCAGCGGAACTCGTACCGCAGTAGGCTATATCACCGTTGACGCCGAACTTGACCTGTGCATTGGCGAAGCCGGAGTTAGCTCCCCCTGTAGGTGCTTTATATCGTTCCGGTGTAGGCCATGTCGGGTATGTTACGTCGGGAGAAGTACATCTCCATATATCAACTTTTCCGATTGTAGGCTCTACCTCCACTGAACCGGCAAGTAAAATATTATTACCGGTAAGATCATAAAAATATGAAATACTGGAAATACGCTCTGTAGTCGGTGGAGTCATGTCATTATTAACGGTACCGTCGACACGAAATACCCCGCCTGTATATGTGACACCATCATAGGCATCGGTACTTATAAAATAATGCCGTATCTCTGTCTGGCTTTCTCCGAAGTGTGCGGGTAGCTCAAGGTCTGCGGTGATTATCTCTGTGTGGTCCGGTGAGTTACCGACATTCGAAATAATTCGAACGGGATAGTTGGTAATGATATTCCATGCGGTGCTGTTATTTACTCCATCATGATTTCCCAGGTTCAAAAAAGTACCACCTGCATTTGCCGAGATAGTGGTAATGCTTTCATCGCCGACATAGTTCGGCGAAAATTTTAACGCTATAATATCTCCATTCGTCCAGCCTGTTGACGGAGCGATACTCTGATTACTCCATGAACCGCCTCCATAATTGGTTGTTTTGAACACCCATACAGCACTATTACCTGTTCCATTTCTCGTACCGACAGCGATATCGCGTTTATTACCGCTATATGTAGTAGAGATGTCAATACAACTGATATACTCGTTCGCCGGAAGGACCGGGATATTTGCATTATCCCAGCTCTTTCCATCATCCTCAGAAATGAATACTTCTTTCGGTCCATTTGGAGTTCCATCGCCGTCTGTTAAAACAAAGATGAGATGACTGTTATCGGGTGCTACACAAATATCCCATACCGGCATGTTTGCACCAGCCTGGACAAGACGGGCGCTCAATTCATTTTCCCAGGTGATACCTCCGTTAGTTGATTGATATAGCTTGCCGTGTGGAATATCTACAGCAAAATAATCATTACCATCCGGACTGATCCAAATTTTGTTGACTTCCGAAGGAGATAAAATAACACGATTAGCATCGTTAGGTGTATCGACTATTTGCCATTGTAACGGTAAGGTTGTAGCTGATACGTGGTTACAGGGAATCGCAGTTGAAACAATAGCAAAGAGTGAATTGACAAGTAAAAATATGCTGAGAATATTTTTTCTCTTTGCAATCTTCATAAGCTTCCCGATTATATCATGGAGGACTGGTTCATTATATTTATTATGCGTGTTTTCTGAGAACTGCACAATATAATTTTATAAAAAATCGCGTATTTTAACTATTTTATCATCTTTAACATCAATATATAGAGGTAAACTACAGGAATTATTCTATAATTTGTATTTCAATTTACTAGGACTAATGTACTATTTATTAAAGTACTAAAGGCTAGTCGGTTTCTATTGAAACAACCGCAAATTCAAATTATGCTTAATCTGTATGTGAATGCACAGTCTGAAGATTTGTGCCGGTCATTTGATAGATAATACGGAGAAAAGTAGTCCGGAGTTTATCTTTACCGTTGAAAAAATATTTTCTACATATAAATATGAAGGAGTAACAGGAAATGATAGATGGTGTGGTGGACACACCTGATAAAGTCTATGATATAAATCCGCAGACCTCAGTCGATGTTGAGGCGGCGGCCGAAGAAGCGCTGTCCAATATGCCGCGTATTAATGTGTTGCGGCAGACACCGACTCCAGAGGCACTTCAATTAATTCCTGAAAATCTGGCACGGAAATATAACGTTATACCTTTATCAGTCGAAAGAAATACCCTCAAAGTAGCAATGGCTAATCCGGATGATGTGCTTGCCATAGAGGCTTTATCAGCGCGGACAAAGAAGAGAATTGAACCGGTGTCGGCACAGTTAATTGATGTGAAGGAAGCTATAGATTTTAATTATAGAGCTTTTTCTACAATTGCCGATCAGGTTGGCTCAGTAGAATCAAAAGCGAATGAAACTGATTCCGAGGTCAGTATTATTGAAACCAAGGATGATTCTCCCGTAGCCCGGGCACTCAACCTGGTACTGGAAGAAGGTGTAAAATCGCGTGCTTCGGATATCCATATTGAACCTGAAGAAGACAAAATACATATTCGCTACAGGATCGATGGAATCCTTCATGATGTACTGTCTTTGCCTGTCGGCATTCATTTACCGTTTATATCAAGAATAAAAATACTTGCCGGTATGAACATAGCTGATCATCGCCGTCCTCAAGATGGCCAGTTTACATTTGAAGCTGTCGGCAAGGAAATAGATGTACGTGTCGCTACTATAAATACAATTCACGGTGAAATGACAGTCATGCGCCTTTTGGATAAATCTATGGGGGCACTATCGCTGTCTAAAATCGGTTTTTTACATGAAAGCCAGCGGAAGTTCGAGCAAATGCTGGCTGTGCCCTATGGGATGGTACTGGTGAGCGGTCCGACAGGAGCCGGGAAAACTACCACGCTCTACTCTGCCGTGAATTCTCTGGACAAAACCACACGAAAGATAATTACACTCGAGGACCCGGTAGAATACCGGTTTGAAGGTATGAGTCAGGTACAAATCAATCAAAGGGCAGGATTGACATTTGCCAGTGGATTACGATCGATAGTCCGTCTTGATCCCGATGTCATCATGGTTGGAGAGATCAGGGATAGTGAGACTGCACAAACAGCGGTACAGTCAGCGCTCACCGGTCACCTGGTGTTGTCTTCAGTCCACGCTAATGATACGGTTAGTGTTCTATTTCGGTTAATTGATCTTGGTGTCGAACCGTTTCTGATTTGTTCATCGATTGTCGGTATTATTGCCCAGCGCATGGTACGGCGGGTCTGTCCCTATTGCAATAAGGAGATCGAGGTGCCTCTTGTAGAACAGATTGCGTATCAGGCTGAGACTGGAGATGAACGGAGCACATTTTATTATGGTGAAGGATGTAAAGCCTGTGTTTACAGTGGATATCTTGGGAGAACAGGTATATTTGAATTGCTGATAATGAATGATGAGTTACGACAAATGCTGGTCAGTGGTGCTTCTGCTGCGCAAATCCGTGCGCAGGCTGTAAAGGATGGGCTGGTTAGTATAGCAAAAGACGGCATGTTAAAAGCAAAAGCGGGAATTACAACACCGTACGAGGTGTTACGCAATGCCTATTCAGCGGCATAAATATGAGTAATAATTGATATATCGGCGGGGGAGCAATGGAATACAAATATTTGGGATATAACGAAGAAATGCAAATAGTGCAAGGCAGGGTATCAGCTATAGGCGAAGAGGCGGCGCTGGATATGCTCAGTAACATTGGATATAAAGTAATCAATCTAAAGCAGATTACATCCTTTTTACCGGATATGGGAACATTCTTTAAGCCCAGGGTAAAACAAGCAGAGCTTACAACATTTTCCCGTCAGTTAGCCTTACTCATTGAATCGGGTGTAGGTATTGTCCATAGTCTTGAATTGCTTCAAGTGCAGGCAAATAACAAGGAATTCAAACGTGTACTGATAGAGGTGATTTCTGATCTTCGGAGCGGCAGTTCACTATCTGCGGCGTTATCGAAATATCCGCATGTTTTTTCCACGATATACAGTAAGATGGTCGGAGTCGGTGAGCAGACTGGTGGGCTGGAAAGTGTGCTCAGAAACCTGGCAGATTATATTGAAAGGGAGTCCGGAGCAATAAAAAAACTGAAAACTGCGTTAACGTATCCCATTATCGTGCTCGGTCTGTCGGTTGTGATTGGATTTATTCTCATTGTGGTGGTTTTACCGCCTATTGTAGGCATGTTTTCATCTTTAGGAGGTGAACTGCCGATTCCAACCAAAATATTATTATGGCTCGTTGATACCATGTCTCAGTATGGACTGTATATATTTATTATCCTTATTGGAATAGGGCTGGTTGGGTTTATGTATTCCAGAACTCAGGGCGGTCGATTATTGAAGGATAAGATAATGCTTAAATTACCTATCATCGGCAAAGTGGTTGTACTTGGTGAATTGTCTCGTAGCTGCAGAAGTTTATCGCTACTGTTTAAAGCAGGTCTGCCATTGCCGGAGGTTATGACATTAACTGCACAGGCCAGCGGGAATCGAATTATTGCGTCAGCTCTGAATGAAGTTGAGCAAGACATGTTGAATGGTGAAGGCTTATCAAAACCGCTGAGACGACACAAAGTGTTTCTCCCTCTCATGGTTGAAATGACAAAAGTGGGTGAGGAGACAGGAAATCTTGATGAGGTGCTTATAGTCGTTGCACAAAACTACGAAATCGAAGCTGATAGCCGTGTGCAGACAATATTGTCCATGGTTGAACCGGCCATGACGATAATGGTAGGACTGGGGGTGGGTTTTCTGGCATTATCGATCTTTATGCCGATGTACTCCAGTCTCAGCCTGGTGGGATGATCAGAGTAAGTATTGGAAAAACGATGATGTTAAATTGTATTTACAGAATAAGAAAATTTCTAAAGGGGGATCACGGATTTACCCTGGTGGAAACGCTTGTATCGATGAGCATTTTTGGCATTGTTGCCGTTGTCTTTCTTATAGGACTATCAGTCTCTTCGAAGACTCTTATAGTCAGCCATGAGAGAGTTACCGCCGAAAACATTGCGAAAAGCCAGATGGAAGACACAAGGATACAACCATATTTGATAGAGGCGACGACCTATCCAGCGATCACATTGCCACAGGATTTAATAAACGAGTCCTACTCTGTGAATGTGGACTCAATGCCTTTGCATACTCCTGATGATGGAATTCAGGAAGTAACGGTTACCGTAGGTAAAGATAACGATGTAATTTTTACTGTTGTTGACTATAAGATTTCTATGGATTGAAGAGGGTAGAGAAGGGATAAAGTGAAATCTCGTTTAATAAATCTATTAAAATACCGGAGAAGAAATACGCTCTACGGGGGTTCCGGGAGTAAAACTGTTAAGACTGAAAATGGATTTACGCTTCTTGAGCTATTGGTAGTCCTGCCTATTGTTTCTGTCCTGATGGGGGTAATGGCAATGACGACCATTATGATTATGAAAGTCGGACCGCAGAACAATAACCATGTCATAGTATTGACCCAGGTACAGAATGCCGGTTATTGGGTTACACGTGATGCGATGAACGGGCAGACAATTATATCTGATGAACCAGGTGTTATGGTGAGTATTGAATGGGATGACTGGGATGAGACACATAATGCAATTGATTACACACTCAGTGACGGACAGTTGCTGCGACAGAAAAACGGAGGGGCCTCAGTAATCGTTGCCCGCTATATAGTAGCGAATGATACTTTTTTTATCGAAGATCCGTCTAATGAAAGCAAATATATTTTTACTGTAAAAGCTTCTCTTGGTACCACTGAAATAGAGAAGGAATACGACGTTTCAAGGAGATTACCGGAGGGTGAATAATGGAGGGTAATGGAAAATGAAATTGAAACTGTTTATTAACAAACTGTTAAAAAGTGAATCGGGGTTTTCCTTGCCTCTTGCACTTATTGTCATGCTGCTCGGCGGCCTGATAGTAGTGCCTTCACTTCTCTTGATGGATACAAGCCTGAGCGGCAATACTGTTATCAATGAACAGGATGACGCAATATATGCGGCTGATGCCGGCATTCAATATGCAATATGGCACTTAAAGCCGGACTATCAGGGTGAATTTTTACCACCAGAACTGGGACAGCAGGTTACTCTGGATATGGATCAACAGCAGATTAACGGCAATACCGTGGAAATCGAGATATCAAATGTTACTGAGGAAGGAGATACCAGCAGTACATATCGAATCCAATCGACAGCTACTAAAGATATACAAAATACGGATATCGTTTCTTATATATCCGTGACAAGTGCAAGCAGCGGCTCGTCCAGTTTTGATTATGCACTCTGTAGCCTTGATGGCGATATTGTATTGACAGGTCAAACGGAAACGGAGTCCGACGAGGTACAGGAAGGCGATGTGTATGCAATCGGTAGCCTGTATATGAACGGCCAGGCCAAGGTAAACGGCGATGCAACCACTACCGGTACTATTGTGAGAAGCGGGCAGTCAAGAATAACCGGAGACGAGGTACAATATGATACCAGTCCGCCGCCTATTCCTACGATTGATACTCCTACATACAGGGATGAGACACTGGCAGCAGAATATAATACGGTTATTAATCATACCGGTTCGTGGACACCATCTGCAGGTGCATATCCAAATACTGTGGGTGTCGAAGCGGGAATGACGATTACCAATTTCGGATCGTGGACATTCGGGAACAAAGTATCTGTGGGACTGGGTTCCGGCGGGAACCTTTATATAGGCGGTTTTGCCAATGTGGTATTCGATGATGTGGTATATGTACATGGAAACCTTCAGATTGATAGTTTCGCTAATGTCACCTTCAACGCACCGGTAATAATCACCGGTTCGTTGATTGTCTCAGGTATGGAAGATGTTAATTTTGGAAGTACTATATATGTAGGTGCTAATCTGACAGTGAGCAGTCAAACCAGTCTGATTTTAGGCGGAACCGTTTACGTGGAAGGAAATATTAATGCCAGCGGTCAGTGCGACTGGATCGGTGGTGAGACGATTATCGCAGGCGGGACGATAAATCTAAGCGGACAATCGCAGCTTTCGCTAGATGATATTCCAATTATCGTTTCTCTCGCTTCTGGCTCCGCTGTAACTATAAGCGGGCAAAGCTGGACGTCGGCGATTGTATTTGCTCCCAACGGTAGTATTTTGCTGTCAGGGCAAAGTATGATCTATGGCTCGGCTGTGGGGAAAAGCATTCAGGGAGAAGGCCAGAGTACGATCAAGTATCCTCTGGATTTAAATTCCAGAGAAGACCTGCCGCGTAGCGGTAGTTCTGAAGCACATATGGAAGTCCTGCAATATACAATTCAGGACAATAGCTAAAACCGAATATATGATTTGCCTGTATTTTATCTGACGGTATCCACGGTGATACTTACCGAACTGTTTTATAATGGGCGACTTTTTAGCCGCCCACTATAGTTTTTATCGAGAGAAGATGGTAGACTGAAAGTATATAAAAACGGAGAGACGGGAGGGGATCGGGAGATTATTAAGGTTACATAATATTTAGTAGTGAATGTATACATGTAGTAAGCGCGAAAGATGACGATAAATACCAAAGAGACGCAGCCCGAAAAGAAAACATTCATTAGCAGGTTACCACGGTTAAGCAAGGTAAGCCAGGTCTTGCTGATTGTGGGTATATGCGCTGTTTTTTTAGTTCCTTCTATACTAATTAAGAATCAACAGCAATCTAAACAGGCGACACTACAAAAAGAGCTTTCCAACCTGGAGAATATCCTTTCCGTTCCTTTAACCGAAAAAGAACGGTTACAGGCAGAGATAAATAAAGTAGACGCGGAACGAGAGACGGCAATAGAAAGATTTCCAAAAGCTGATCCGGGCATTGCTATTGTTCAGGGATTTTATGAACTGGCAGATAAAAATGACCTCGTCTTATCGAGAATCGATACACTCAGGAATGAAGATAAAAATACATCAGACCAATTTGCCGTATTGGGCTTCAGGCTTTATGTTACCGGGCAAATATCGAAAGTACAAAATTTTCTTCTCGATATAAATGAGCGTTATCAAACGAGTGTGATGACGAAGGCACTTTTCATCATATTAGAGGGAACGGGAAGTGAAGATACTGCTACACTGGATTTTGATATCTACCATTTCAAGGAAGCAGAATAATAATCGTGGCGAAATAATATATGATTACACTGGATATCGAGCAGACTGAAATAAAAATCATGCAGGTGACCGGTAAACGGATTGACCTGGCGGTACGCCATACCCTTGAACCGGGGATGGTTGAGGATGGTGTGATCATGGACAAGACCGGTATGGGGCAACTTATCAAACAGCTTATGTCCGAAAACGGGATAAAGGAAAAGAGAGTGGTTGCCGGCATCAGCGGCATCCATTCGATATACAGGGTAGTAAAGCTGCCCAAGTTGCCGTCAAGGCTTCAGGCGGAAGCAGCGAACAGGGAAATGGGTAGAGTAATGCCTGTTCCTTTGAACGAAGTATATACGTCATGGCAAGCTGTCGAAACAACGGACAGAGAAACAGTGTTTTGTCTTGTAGGTCTCCCCAGAAACAGTGTTGATGCCATGCTCGATACCTTACATGAAGCGGGGCTGGAATCAAGGATTATGGATGTAAAGCCGCTCGCTGTCGCAAGAGTTGCCGATGAAAAAGATGCGCTGGTGATAAATATTCAACCGGCTAGTTTCGATATAGTACTGATGCTTGACGGCGTACCGGAGCTTTTACGAAGCATAACGTTTTCCGGTAGCAGTAGTTCTCCGGAAGAAAAAATAACACTGATAAAAGAGGAACTCGACAGGACTGTAAGTTTTCATAATACCGGTCACAAGACCAGCCCTGTTACCGAAGATACGGTTGTTTTTATCAGCGGCGAGCATACTCAATTACTCGCGGAACAATTAAGTTACAGAGTTAAACCGATTCCGCAATTTCTGCAATACCCCGATGGGTTCGATCCTAATGATTTTGCAGTAAACATAGGACTTGCACTCAAGCAAATGAAAACAGCTAGTAGCCGTTTAGCGGTGGACATTAACACTATTCCCGACTTTTACTTACCTAAAGCCAGGCCTGTTTTCGGTTATATTTCAGTCGCATTGTTTATAATCGTGCTGATCATTATTGTATTTACAGTGATGCAAACAAAGCGTGAACTTGACACAACAACGCAGTTACAGGAAAGGGTAACGGCTCTACAGAGTCAGATACAGGCAAGACAGGGTACTACTACAGAAGTTGATGAATTAAAAATAAATCTAGCTGATGCCGAGACTGCTCGTGATGAGTATCTTGACCTGCTTACAAAATATAGGGCAAAACAGGAAAAAGTAAATGTAGACCTTAGTAAAGTGACGAGCCTCTTGCCCGGCAGCGTGGATTTAACTTCTGTTGATTACGAAGAAAAGCAAAATGAAAAAGAGGGGACCATTCAGAGAGAATGGCGCGTAAATGGTATTGCTCCGGATGAATCAGTGGTAATTAGCTACAGCAATGATCTGAAAAATAGCAGGAGATTCGACACGGTGATTGTTTCCACACAGGTGCTATCGTATAACAATATAAGCTTTACAATTATCATGACGAGTTCTGATTAGTGCCGCGGTGGTTGCTGAAAAAGGATTTCCTGTCGAAACATTACCAGAAAGAAAAGGGAAAGTGGCTATGAATATAGAAGAGCTATTCCGGATCGCTGAAGAGAGAAAAGCGTCTGATCTTCACATGGTTGTTTCCTGCCGGCCGTTGCTTCGTATTGACGGATCTCTTAGAGCACTGGAAGAAAATAATGTGCTCACGACAGATGATCTGAATGAGATATTTATACAGGTGACAACACAAGAGCAACGTGATTTATTCTATGAAAACAGGGAACTTGATTTTTCTTACAAGATACCATGGGGAGGATATTCGAGATGTAATGCATGTTTACAACAGGGTGCTCTCAGCCTGGCATTTCGACTTCAGCCGTCCACTATTCCTAAGATCGAGGAGTTGGGATTGCCGAAGATATGTATGGACTTGATTGTCAGGCCCAGGGGACTTGTTGTGGTGAGCGGTCCTACGGGTTCGGGAAAAAGTACGACGCTTGCATCGATGCTGCAGTATTTAAATGATACTGAATACCGCTATGTGGTTACGATCGAAGACCCTATCGAATATAGATATACCAGTAATAAATGTTCATTTTCCCAGAGGGAACTTGCGACGGACACATTTTCATTCACAAATGCGTTGAAGCACGTGTTGCGACAAGACCCCGATGTGATTCTGGTGGGTGAGATGCGAGACCTTGAGACGGTAAGCGCTGTATTGACCCTTGCGGAAACAGGTCATTTGATTTTGTCTACAGGTCATGCCCCGAGTGCCGCTCAAACGGTGGAGCGAATAGTCGACCTGTTTCCGCCACATGAGAGGGATTCTGCACAATCGCGATTGGCCTCTGTGCTCCTGGGTGTATTGAGCCAGGCTCTTGTACCGCGCATAGCAGGTGGACGGGTTGCGGCGATTGAAATAATGCTGGCAAATCCAGCAGTAAAAAACCTAATCCGTGAAGGGAAAACACATCTTCTATCCAACAGCATTCGAACTGGCGGCCAGATTGGTATGCAAACGCTGGATGGAGCGCTTATCACGCTGTTCCGGCAACGTCTGGTGAGCTGGGATTCCGTGCTGGCGTATTGCCAGGACAAGGGAGAAGTAGAAAAGCTGGCGGCGGAGATGAGGGTGTAGACCGGCGGATCATTTCTTATGGCGTCGTACCTTTACCATAATTTCGTAGAGGTGTCCTGATACGATCGGGATAGATGCACTGATTATTCCTGAATAACCTCGTAAGGATGTATCTTCAGATGCGCCCAAAACGTTCGATTAAAGCATATCTTTCAAGGATAATCGTTTATTTTAATATCTAGCTCACCGGACAGGTCTGAAGACCCGTCCTTACATTTTTGCTTGTGAACGCCATTTTTATATTTATTCAGGGTGTCTTTATCAAGCTGCAACCCGGTGTAAAACGTAAAAAGAGAAAGCGTTTTTCGCTTTCTCTTTTTGCTTTTATTCTGCTATTTCGATTTTTAAATTAAATGTTTCTAAGTGGTTGGTTCTTCAGCACCTGCTGGTAAAGTACATGCCGCGCCACCCGCAAAATCGGTCTGTGTTACTTCACCACCTGCACCAATTGTGTAAGTCCCTGAAGGGGTGCCGACTATATACTCTGCACAGTCATCGACACTGGTCGGAACTGTACTGGTGTTTTCTGCCATGTATGCCAGTACGGCAGTTTGCACGTTATGCAGTTCAGCGCAGGCTGCTTCGTTATGGCCTGATCCGATAAAGCTGCCGACGTTAAGGGCAACGACTGCTCCGAGTACTCCCAGTATACCGATAACCACGAGCAACTCGATTAACGTGAATCCTTTTTCCTCTCCTCTCATAATGCGGCTTATTTTTTTAGCGAACCTTTTCATTCTAGAGCCTCCTTACTCTTTATTCTTTACTCAATTTTTTATTTTTGCTTCTGAATTAAGTATCTTATAATACATGACTATAGTAAATAGCCCGTTAGTCACAATTTAAATAGTATTAAAGTACTGGTGGCTCCGGCTGCCTTTTATAGTAATATTGTTTTGTTATAACGATGGATTTTGTATGTGCGGATAATATGATATTCGCGTAAAATATGTTTTAATAATAACTGTTTGATGTGTAAATAGACCAATAATAATATTAAGGAAAGCAGGCAATTGTTTATTATGACCGCTGTATATTTCTTGATTTTCTTTATTTTCGGCGCATCGCTGGGCAGTTTTTTCAATGTAGTTATAGACCGCTTACCTCAAGGCGGCTCTCTAATGTTCCCGTCATCACATTGCCCTGAATGTAACCGGCCTCTGGCGAAAAAAGACTTGTTTCCCGTAATAAGCTACCTTTTATTGCGAGGACGTTGCCGGTATTGCCGGAGTTCAATCCCTATCCGGATACTCTTTGTAGAACTGGGGACCGGCCTGCTCTTCGCTTTGCTTTATCTGTATTACGGTCTTACCTGGGAGTTGGCTCTGACTATTGTGTATAGCGGCATGCTTATTGTTTTATCAATTATCGATCTGGAACAAAAAATATTGCCTAATAAAATAGTATATCCCGGTATTATTTTTGCTTTCGTCGTGGCCTGTATAGGGACAATATTCGGTTTTCAACCTGAATATGTAGCTCAATTTGGATTTCGCCTCTGGATAGTTGACTCAATCATAGGATCTCTTGCCGGTTTTGTGTTGCTTTTTATTGTAGCAATGATTTTTAAAGGTGGAATGGGTTGGGGCGATGTTAAACTAGCGGGTATGGTCGGTATGATAGTAGGATTTCCGCTGGTTTTTGTATCGCTCTTTATCGCTATAATACTTGGTGGTGTAATTGCAGGATTATTACTTTTAACTGGGATTAAAAAACGTAAAGAGACAATACCTTTTGGCCCTTTCATTGCTCTGGCAACGATTATTACATTGCTCTGGGGCGAGGTCATTTTGAAATGGTATTTAGGTTATTTTTAATATCCGGTAGAGTGATAAGTAATATACATACGAAGAGAAAATAACTCAGGGTAATAAGGAAACCATCTCCATCATTATATGGCGGATATATAGTAAAATTTATGCTGCCGGAAACCTATAATTCCGAATGGTCAAATACCGGTCCTTGACAAATATAATGATATATGATATATTGTTCATTGTCCCAAGTAATCGAACCGGGACCGGGGAGGCAGAGGAGTCGGTGCAAGGAAAGCGAAAGCTGGAAAGTATCGACTGGAAGTGGAACCGGAGGGGGAGGTTACTTGGGGCAATTTTTTATTCCGGAGCCTGATTCAGTAACTCCGGACTGAGTGCACCTATAAAGGGCAGATTTCTATATTCACCAAGATAATCGAGACCATAACCTACAATGAACTCATCAGGGATCTCGAAGCCTATGTAATCAAGCGGTACATCGATAAGCCTGCGGACCCTTTTGTCCAGTAAAGTACATACCCGTAAACTGGCGGGATTATGCGCCGAAAGATGGTTCAACAGGTAATTTAACGTCATACCGGTATCGACTATGTCTTCGACCATTAATACATGTTTATCGGTAATGCTTATATCGAGGTCCTTGGTGATCTTGACCGCAGGTTCAGCATCACTGCCGTAATACGATATTGCCATAAGTTCGATTGTAAGTGGCAGGGAAATATGCTGCATAAGATCGGACATGAAACACAAAACACCTTTCAATACTCCCACGAGGACAAGTTGTTTGTCTTTGTAATCGCGTGAAATATGTTCGGCAATCGATTTAACATGCCTTTGGATTTGCGTATGGCTGAACAAGACCTTGTGAATTCCTTCCACTTTGGTAGCTCCGCGAGGTCCATAACCGTATTTTGCTAAGAGTTTGATATAGTCGCTCTTGTTAAGCAATTTTATATTTACATCGGAATAGAGGTCTTTAAGCAGGCGTACTTTACGATTTTTTTCTGTAATGAGGCTTTGTTTAAGTGTGGTTAGCTCGATGTAAAGATCGAGCTCGGGTAAATAAAAGTCGGGAGTAAACATTTCAGAAATCTTGTTATCCTGCCAGCCGATCGGGAAGGACCGTGGCTCGTATAACCACTCTATTCTGTAGAAATCGAGAAGTCTGGCAAATTCAGCTTCGCTTGGATGGCTGAAACTGGAGGGCCTGAGCGACGAAGGAGGGAGCTTGGGTATTTGTGAAATTTTCATGGGTCTGGTCGATGTTGTTTCGTATCTGGCATTAAGCAATTGCTGAAGTTCAGAACGTTCCAGGACAAGTGAAACAATGTTTGAGATGCTGGACATAAGCTCCTTCTCTTCTTTTGAAAACTGGCGGGATTCCTGTGTATATACCCGTATTTCACCGATAATCTCGCCTTTCTGGATAACTGGAGCGCCGAGTATCGAGTTGATTTTTTCTTTCTCTGCAGCTTTTGGGTATTGAGCACGTTTATCATTTGAAATATTGGAAACGGAGATAATTTTCCCTTCGGCGATTTCCGGCAGGCTTTTATGTACATTAAGAATGCCTTTACGAAGATAAATATCGCTGAGGCCGAAGGCTGCTATAGTGGACAGGTGTTTTTTCTGACCGCTCATTAGCATGATCGTACAACCCGAAGCATGTAACGAGTGAGCAATGCTTTTGGCAATCAGGTTAAGTACCTTTTTGGTTGGAAGGGCTGAATTGGCTGTCTTTGTAATTTGTTTGACCAGCCGGAGCCCGTTCGTTTCTTTTGTGTCCATACCTCCCCGCACAATCAGATATGTTTACATTATCCGCATTTAGTGTAACCACAGCTCGGGCAAATGTGACAGCCCTCCTGAAATACAAGGAAATTACCACATTCGGGACACTGGCTCGTCCAGTTTCCGGATATGCCGGCTGCTTCCGATTTGACGACAGCATCACTGTCAGCATATTTTTCCAGGACACTTGCGATTGCATCCGCGCATGAAAGGACAAGGCGTCCCTGCTCCCACGATACCGAGGGACAACGGATGGCACGCAGTTGTTTATTTATCGAAGCGATATCGATACCGGAACGAAGTGTAAGGGAAATAAGACGGCTGATTGCTTCAAGCTGTGCAGAAGCACAACCGCCGGCTTTACCGAGGCTGGAAAAGACCTCACATATACCGAGGTCGTCGAAATTGACCGTGATATAAATGTAGCCGCAACCTGTGTTAACCCGCTCGGTAATCCCTTTGGTGACTTTAGGACGATGTCGCGGCGTGCGTTTTTCCGTTACTTCTTCTTTCTTTTGCCCGAGATTCAATACCTGTGAAGCACGACTTCTGTCTCTGTAGATTGTAAGGCCTTTCAGTCCCAGTTTGTATGCCATCATATATATATTTGAAACGTCATCAGGGGTTGCCTCGTGCGGCAGGTTCACCGTTTTTGAAACAGCGCTATCCGTATATTTCTGGAAGGCTGCCTGCATTTTTACATGCCACTCGGGTGAAATATCATGAGATGTGACAAATACTTTTTTAACCTGCGCCGGGACATTATCCATTTCACCGAGCTTCTTGCCGGCGGCAAGTTGCTGCATGAGTTCATCTGAATAAAACTCCTGTTTTTTTGCAACGTCTTCGAAGTACGGATTAATTTCGAGCAGTTCCGCTCCGTCCAGTATGTGGCGTTCATAGCACAGCGCAAAGAGAGGTTCGATACCGCTTGAGCAACCTGCGATTATGCTGAGTGTACCGGTCGGTGCAATTGTGGTACGTGAGGCGTTCCTTGGTTTAAGAGTACTGTTTTTAGCATCATAGATGCTACCGCTGAATGCAGGGAAAAGCCCTCTTTCCTTTCCGAGTTTTTCAGATTCTATATTCGCAGTATCAGATAAAAAGTGCATGATTTCTTCAGCTTTTTTGATTGCTTCATCGGAGTTATAAGGAATATTTAGCTGAAGAAGAAGGTCCGCAAATCCCATCACACCAAGCCCGACCTTTCTGGTATTCCTGGTCATTTCCTCAATTTCCGGGAGCGGAAATTGATTGACATCAATCACATTATCGAGGAAACGAATGCCAAGCCCGATAGTTTTGGAAAGCTTCTCATAATCAATAGATTTCTGTTTCCCGTCATCTTTGACCATTTTTGCCAGGTTGATCGAAGCCAGGTTGCAGGACTCGAACGGTAACAGCGGTTGTTCACCGCAGGGATTGGTAGACTCTATTTTACCGAGATGTGGAGTCGGGTTGTGCTTGTTTATATTATCGATAAAAATAATTCCGGGATCTCCGGTATGCCAGGCCATATCGATTATTTTATCGTATACTTCTTTGGCTTTTAATGTATTGGTAATTTCTTTGGTTGTCGGATTTACGAGATCATATTCACTATCTGTCTCGACGGCATTCATGAATTCGGTTGTCACGGCAACCGACAGATTGAAATTAGTAAGCGCAGATGCATTTTCTTTTGCTGTGATAAATTCAAGAATATCCGGATGGTCGACACGAAGAATAGCCATGTTTGCGCCGCGGCGCATGCCGCCCTGTTTGATGACATCGGTTGCAGTATCGAAAGCTCTCATAAAAGAAACAGGCCCGCTTGCAACTCCACCGGTAGAACCGACCCTGTCTTTGCTTGGCCGAATACGTGAAAATGAGAACCCCGTACCTCCACCGCTTTTGTGAATAAGCGCGGTGTACTTGACAGCATTGAAAATGGACTCCATTGAGTCATCGACCGGGATAACAAAACATGCTGATAATTGCCCGAGCTCTCTGCCGGCGTTCATTAATGTCGGTGAATTAGGGAGAAATTCGAGGTTAGCCATGATACGATAGAACTCGGTTTCCCAAAAATCGACATCGGCAGAGGAATTGTATTTCAGTTCGGCGGAGGCGATATGCCTTGCTACCCGATGAAACATCTCGGCAGGCGTTTCAATTATGTGGCCTTTGCTGTCCTTTTTTAAATAACGGTTCTTAAGTACTATTTGCGCATTCTCAGTCAGTATAATGTCCGATGGTATGATGGAAGTACTCATTTTATCTTCAGCGGATATGTGGTCAGGATCGCTGACAGTCTGAGTATTTCTTTTCTTTGGCGAGGATGCCTTCTCCATTGTCTTGAGCTTATTTGCAACGATTTCCTGTGCAACCGATACTATTTCATATTCAGTCAACGATTGTTTAGCCATAGGAGAAACAAGACGTTCCATGCCGGGCAATATTCCTTCAAGTCTCCTGATCACTTCGTTCGTAATTTCTTCCAGTTCTTTCCTATCGGTGATGCCCATCGGCTCAATATAGCTGGAAACGATTTGCGCTATACGTGAACGGTTCGTTGATAATTTAATATTTCTGTCGTGATCTGTAGTCATATTACGCTTGTTTACCTTTCCGTTTTTTCGTGGTGACCGTTTTTTCAGAAGGCATCAAATATAACTGCCCTGCCGGAGGCCTTTTTCGATTACTGTCGTTTAATATATCAATCGCCTCTTTAAAAGATGAAATATCCCTGAAGTCACGATAGACGCTGGCAAAGCGAATATAGGCTATATGGTCCAGTAATTCTAATTTCGAAATTACAATATCACCGATAATCGAACTGTTAATTTCGGATTTTCCCGTATGGTATAACTCATTTTCTATAGAATCCACCAGCTTTTCGAGTGTTCCTGTTGGCAGAGGACGTTTTTCACAAGCTCTACGGATACCCGCAAGCAATTTTTCTCTGTTAAATTCTTCTCTTCTTCCGTCTTTTTTAATAACGAAAAAACTCCTGTTTTGAGTACGTTCGAAAGTAGTGAACCGCGCTCCGCATTTCAAGCATTGGCGGCGACGTCTAATACAATCACTCACATTTCGTGAGTCGATTACTTTGGATTCAGAATGGCCACACAGCACACATCTCAAAATGAAAACCCCATAACATGTGGTTACACCGAATTCTATCCCAATATATAGTTGATGTCAATATGGTAATGACATTGCAGGGGCGTAAAAAAATACAACAGAGTAATGTGATTCACATTACTCTGTTGTATTATAGGAGGTATGAGGCAGATAGATTGGAAACTATTTAGTATAGGTACTTTCTTGTTGTGATGGAGAACGTCCACCAGGGCCGGAATAGTTAGATGAACGCCTCAGGAATGAAGGAACATCAAGACTATCTTCAGCTACACCTCTTAGCAATCGACGTAATTCCACTTCGGTAGGAGCTCCTGCTCCGTATTGTGCGGTGAAACCTGTAGCAATAATGGTTATCTGGAGTTCGTTTTCCATATCCGGATCGAAAACAACGCCGAATATAATATTTGCTTCAGGATCGACTGATTGAGCAATAATGTCGGCAGCTTCATTGCATTCGAATAGGGTAAGGTCATTGCCGCCGGTGACGTTAAATAGTACACCTTTTGCACCACTAATTGAGACGTCGAGCATAGGGCTTGCAAGCGCTGCTTTTGCGGCATCCATTGCGCGGTTTTGTCCGGTGCCTCTGCCGACGGACATCCATGCAGGTCCTGCGCCTTTCATTATTGACCTTATATCGGCGAAATCAAGATTAATAAGACCGGGAACAGTAACGACTTCTGCTATTGACCGTACACCAAGTCTGAGTACGTCATCAGCCAGTCTGAATGCGTTATCTACTGTAGTTTTTGCATCACAAAGCTCAAGCATGCGATCATTAGGGATAATTACAAGGGTATCGACTTTATCACAAAGTTCAAGGATGCCGTTTTCCGCAACTTTTCTGCGCCGGGCACCTTCGAATGCGAAAGGTTTTGTGACTATACCGATTGTCAATGCACCTGATTGTCGTGCGACCTCGGCAACTACCGGGATGCCGCCGGTACCGGTACCGCCGCCCATTCCGGCCGTAATGAATACCATATCAGCGCCGGTGACTACTTCCTGAACCATTTGGCGGCTTTCTTCTGCTGCTTTTGTACCGCATTCAGGATCACCGCCTGCACCAAGTCCGCGGGTAAGTTTTTCTCCAAGTTGTATGCGTACCGGAACCTCAGCCAGTGCCAGGGCCTGGGCATCGGTGTTCATTGCCACAAATTCGACGCCCTTGATTCCTTCTCGAACCATTCGTGTAATAGCGTTGGAACCTCCTCCGCCGATACCGATAGCTTTAATTCTTGCCGGTGATGTTGAAAATGTAGATCGTGCCATATCTATTGCCTCCTTATTTCGTCGGTGCGATTATTATTTATGCACCCAAAAATTTTTTAAATATACTGACAAAGTTACCGAATATACCGCTCTTTTTCTTGGATTCCCAGGCAGGTTTGTCCTGATTCCTTACACCCCATAAGAGCAGACCGACCCCGGTAGCATTCATAGGATCATGAAGAATGTCTGTGATCCCGTAAACGCCCATAGGCTGACCCAATCTGGTAGGAATACGAATAACTGTTTTTGCCAGTGATAGAATTCCGGCGAGTTTGGAACCGCCTCCACTCAGTACCAGACCGGCCGGAGCTAGTGACAGATAATTTGAATCGGGCATTTCAAGAAGAATGAGACGCAGCAATTCCTCCATACGGTCTTTCATGATACTGCATAGCTCTCTGTATGAAACGCTGTGACCATTCTCTATATTTAGTGTGGACTCTTCACCCTTGGTGATGAGTTCAGGTGATACATTTCCGTATTTCTTCTTCATTGCTTCAGCAATGTCGAAAGGTAGACCGAGACCTATTGAAAGATCGCTTGTAAACTGATATCCGGCAACTGGAATAATAGACGTGTGGTAAATACTTCCGTCTTTGAAAACGGCAATGTCTGTTGTTCCTCCGCCGATATCAGCAAGGATGACGCCTACCTCTTTCTCTTCCGGGGTAAGCACGGATTCTCCGCTTGCAAGCGGTTCCAGGATGAGGTCATCGATTTCGACGCCTACGCTGCGTATACATTTAACAAGGTTTTGTACTGATGCAACGGCGGCAGTGATAATGTGGGTTTCCACATCCAGCCGGAAACCATGCATGCCGACGGGGTTCTTCACCCTTTCCTGACTGTCGAGATTGTAATGGCGGGGTATCGCGTGAAGAATCTTTCGATCATCCGGTACACTGATTTGCTGTGCAGACCCCAAAACTCTTTTCAGGTCATCAGCCCTTACCAATCGATCGTTTCGAGGAATTGCCACTACACCGTGACTGTTGGTTGAATGAATATGGCGTCCGGTAACACCTACATAAGCAGATTCGATTTTCACACCGCTTGCCTGCTCAGCACGCTTTATAGATTCGGCAATAGAGTCTTTTGCTTCATCTACGTTGACTACCATGCCTTTGTGCAAGCCGTGTGAGGGGACGTGACCCACTCCGAGTACCTGGACACCACCACCAGAGTCGAGCGTGGCGACTATGGTGCATATTTTGGTTGTGCCTACATCGATTGCAGTTATAATCTTTCTCATAACCAATCTTACCTCCTTATAATTGGGTTGTGATACCTCCTGTTATTTATCTAAATAGGGATTTCCCCTCGTAATTACAGGCGTTCCGCGATTCTTAATTTGGCGCTTCTGCTTCGCGGATTAATGTCCAACTCGCTTTGTGACGGCGTGAGTACCTTCTTCGTTATCAGTTTTAAAGAAGGAACATGACCGCATGTGCAAATAGGGATACCCGGCGCACAAATACACCCTTTTGTTTCCTGTTTGAGAAATTGTTTTACGATACGATCTTCAAGGGAGTGATAGCTGATAACAACCAGCCGTCCGCGCCTGTCCAGGCAATTTACTGCCTGTTTCAGTGCCGATGCCAGATTCTCAAGCTCGTGATTGACCACGATACGTAAAGCGAGGAAAGTCCGCGTGGCGGGATGAATTTTTCGCCTTTGCCCGTGATAAATACCTTCTATAATATGTGCAAGCTCTACAGTGCTGAGTACAGGGCGATGCTTAACAATTTGCCTCGCAATTTGCCTGCTATGGTATTCTTCACCATATTCTCTTATCAGTTCTGCGAGCTTCTCTTCCGGGAGAATGTTAATAAGATCTGTTGCAGTGAGCACCTGTGTCGGGCTAAAGCGCATATCAGGTTGTGCATCATATTGGAAACTGAAACCGCGCTCAGGAGTGTCGATTTGAAATGAAGAAATACCCAGATCGAAAAGGATCCCGTCGACGGGATCGAAATTATAATCATGGCAAATGGATTCAAGATTGGCGAAATTGTCATTGACTAAAATAGTTGAATCCTCATAGTCCTTAAGTCTGATCTTTGCCAGAAGCAGGGCTTCAGGATCGGCATCGATACCAAGAAGCTGTACAGATGCAAGTCCCTTTTCTATTATTCCCTGTGCATGACCGCCAAGTCCCAGGGTACAATCGACATATCGTTTCCCCGGCTGGATCTGTAACGCTTCCAGGGACTCTTTCAGCATAACTGGAATATGTGTTGGTAGTGGCATAGTTATTGTCATTGTTTACCCTTTATATTTTCCATTAGCTTGGGAGCATCATCTTCTGCCTGGTTTATAACCGGCTTCCAAATGTTGGGATTCCAGATTTCGATACGGTCACCAAGCCCTACAATAATAACCTCGTCTTCAATGCCCGCGTGTTTCTTCAAACGTGCGTGAAGAGCTATTCGCCCCTGACCGTCCAAAGATAGATATTCGGCAGAGGCGAATATAGCCCTCTTTAAATTACGTTGTTCCTGGCTT
>CAZAIO010000017.1:21721-29691 GCA_964485235.1 uncultured Dehalococcoidales bacterium | reverse complement strand
GGACCGGTATCCCAGAGATTGAGCGTTCCACCGCCTATCCCTGTCTCTATCCCTATCTCGGATGTCCGGCAACCGGCCTGGAGAGGCATTACGATGAGGACGAGAAGGGATAATATCAGAAATACTGTCCTGAGATGCCGGCAGGCAAAGGAGCTTTTACTTAACATAGATAGCGAGTTTAAAAAGGAAGTAATCTGTTTCATAGTTTACATAATATCGGCACTACATTAAATTTTTCGCTTTCATGCTCAGGTAGTCGTTGTCACAGACAATAACATGGTCGAGGACATCGATACCGAGAATGGTTCCCGCTTCCATCAACCTTTTAGTAATCTGGATGTCTTCACCGGAAGGCTCGGTGTCACCGGACGGATGATTGTGCATAAAAATGACCGAGGCAGCGCTGCAGGCGAGTGCTTCTTTGAATACTTCGCGGGGATGCACAATGCTGGAATCGAGGCTTCCGATTGAAATTGTACTGGTCTTGATAGGATGATTGCGGGAGTCAAGCGACATTATAAGGAAGTGTTCCTTCTTTTTTCCTTTCAGCATATTTTTTACATATTTTATCGCATCTGCAGGAGCTTTTACTTTTTCCCGTGGAGAATAGTCAGTGTAATCATCGAGGCGCCTGCTCAGTTCGAAGGCTGCCTTAATCTGTGCCGCCTTTGCCGGTCCGATACCGTTTATCGAGCTAAGCTCTGTTATAGACGCAGCGGCTATGTTTTTTAAATTGCCGAATTTGCTCAATAATTTTTGTGCGGTGACCATGACCGATTCTCCCCTGATGCCGCGTCCCAGTAGAAGCGCCAGTACTTCCTGCGAGGAAAGCGCTTCGATGCCCAGTTTCAGCAATCTTTCCCGCGGACGGTCCGACGGCGGAAGATCGTGTATGGTAAAAGATTCTTTCATGTTCAACAATTAATTACGACTGTGCTTTTATATTCCGGTATCGGAAGTAACGGAGACCGTACACAATCTGAATATAAACGCGATGACGGGTGCTGATGTTGCTCCGATTATTGCAGGGCCTGTCGATTTATTCTGTGACTGTTCCGTTACTGCGGGAGCGGCTATCGACTCCCTCCAAAGCGCTTCGAGTCCGTCCTGGTCGAACCCGTAGATAGCAGTCAGGGCTTGATCACAGGTCTGTCCGTCTTTAAGTGCGGTGAGCAATTGAAAAATATCTTGTCTGCCGTAAGTATTAATAAGATATTCAACAACGCTGAGACTTTCTGCGTATGAAATATAGGCGACTTCCGGTATAGCCGAAAAGGGGCTTGAAAGGCTTCTCAGAGAAATAAGCTTGTTTTCCTCAACGGCTTTTTGGAACGTCTTGTCAAGGTACGCATCCCTGTTATTTTCGGCGTACATAGCAAGACCTTCATCGAGCCAGGTAGGTAGCGATTCACCATATGGGCTGAATGTATACTGGTGAGTAAACATGTGCCCCAGTTCATGTGCGAGCGCATCTTTACCCCAGTCCAGTTGATTGGTTGCAACTCCTATAGCTATTGTGCTGAACTCGGTGAAAGCAACGCCGCCGGTCCATTCATTGGGAAATATCATAGAACCCTGCAGGTCTCCTGAACTGGAATAAATATAAATGGTGACCGGTCTTTCAAGGTTGGAATTCGTATCGCCTGAGAGCTTGTCCAATGCCTGTAAGCCGGCGTCCAATAGTTCCCGGGCAAATGATTTATCACCTTCATACCAGTACAGCGTAAGAGGGCTTTCACTGATACTCTGCCACTGATAGCGGGTATCGTTAAAATCGACGGAATAAACCTCCGATGTCTGTACATTGTCGGCATCGTCTTCAACGGTCCACCAGTAATGGACCTTTGCCCCGGTGGGAAGGTTGGCTTTTCTCATATCCCATGTCCATTGTGCTTTCACATCGGATGACGGAGAGAAAACCGGCCACGCTTCACTTGTTACATTAGCGAAGTTAAGTCTTTCCACCTTGTAATGAAGGCGTATTTTAGAAATAGTATCGGGGCTTTTTGCTTGTATAGAAAACGTTATTCCGCCGGGGAAAAATACTGCGGCATTGCTGTCAACTATAGTGATACCGTCATCAGCGTATGCCGTCGACGGAAAAAGAAAGGCTGCAAAAATAAGGACTGCTGCTATAATCGATCGTATATTTATTTTTCTTCTCCTACTTTTGATCTTAGATATGCTGTAATGAACTCGTCGATCTCACCGTCGAGCACTGCTGTTGTATTGCCGGTTTCATAGTCTGTACGGTGGTCTTTGACGAGCTGGTAAGGGTGCAGAATATAGCTGCGTATCTGATTACCCCATCCTGCATCGACCCGCTTACCTTTCAATTTTGCTTTCTCCTCTTCTTTTTTCTCGATTTCCTTTTCGAGAAGGCGGGCATGAAGCACGCGCATGGCGCTTTCTTTATTCTGATGTTGAGAGCGCTGGCTTTCGCAGGTGACGATTATACCGGTAGGGATATGCGTGATTCTGATAGCACTGCTGGTCTTTTGCATGTGCTGTCCTCCCGGCCCGCTTGAACGGTATGTATCTATTTTCAGTTCCTCCGGATTGATTTGAATTTCTGTTGATTCCTTGATGCCGGGCAATACTTCCACGAGCACGAATGAAGTATGCCGGGCATGGTCCGCATCGAACGGGGATAGACGTACCAGTCTGTGAACACCGTATTCAGACTTGAGATAACCGTAGGCATATTCCCCTTTGATCTCGATAGTTGCACTTTTTATACCTGCTTCCTCTCCCGGCGACGTATCGAATACCTCTGCTTTATAATGATTTCGCTCAGCCCATCGTAGATACATTCTGAGAAGCATCTCAGCCCAGTCCTGTGATTCAGTACCACCTGCACCGGCATGAAGCGCCAGTATCGCATCCCGCTCATCATATTCGTCGTTCAATAACAATTGCGCTTCAAGCGTATCGAGCTGGGCATCTACCCCATTTACTTCATTTCGTATCTCATCGTAGAGCGAGACATCATTTTCCTGAATGACCAGCGTAACCATTTCATTCAGGTCGTTGACCTTTTTATCAATTGTTCTCCATGTAGAAACCGTGTTCTTTAATGTATCCAGCTGCCGCATAACGGACTGCGCCCTTGTCTGGTCGAGCCAGAAATCGGGATTAATAGTTATTTCTTCAAGTTGTTTTATTTCATGCTCTTTGCCTGCTATGTCAAAGACGCACCATGATATCGTTTATTCTACTGCGAATTGTCGCCAGTCTCTCTTTTTCTTCCTGCATTAATCTCCTGTCTTTAATTTAAATCAATTTTAACGCGCGGGCAATTTTCCGCCTGCGGCAAGATGTGCAAGTCGCGTGGCTTCAGGGAGCCGATACCCCTTACAACATTCTAACACACAATTGATGGCGGATTGAAGGTCGATCTTGTGTCCGATAGATATATACAACGGTCTGACATTGAATTTGGTCCTCACGACAGCACCGATAATCTCATTATTATCGACAAGTTCGCTATAAGTTCCCGCGGTACTATCAGGCATTTCATGGCTGCCGCATAGCCTCGATTTGGCGCATCCTACGGTTGGTATGTTCAGTATTAGTCCGAGATGAGAAGCCAGACCGAATCTTCTGGGGTGTGCTATTCCCTGCCCGTCTACCAGAACGATATCCGGTATATTTGATAGAGTCTGGAATGCTTTTAATATTAACGGTATTTCCCTGAACGAGAGAAATCCTGAGATATATGGAAAAGGCGGTTGTCCCCGGACAGTGCTAACTTCAAGGATATTGTTATGGGGATAAGAAAGCACGACAACAGCGGCGGTTGCCATATTGTCGGAGTCGGCGCCGGATATGTCGACACCCGCAACTGTATTAAAGCGACCTGCTCTGTCATTGTTTCGTATTACCTGTTCCGAGAGTTCACGCTGTATTTGTCTGGCCTGTGTGACACTAATGTCCCAATCATGCAGTTGTCTTATTATCATTTGTATGATTATAATAACTCTACAAGCGGCTCGCAAACATACAGCGTTTCTACGTATGGTATATTTGTTAGCGATATATTGACAGGTAAAGCTGCTTACGGCATAATAGCCAAGGATATAACTGAACTAGAGAGGATATATACAAAAAGTCAGGTACTATGGTAAAAATTAGATTAAGACGAGTTGGGACTAAAAACAGGCCAATGTACAGAGTGGTGGCCGCAAATATCCGGTCACCGAGAGACGGAGCTTTTTTAGAGGTTATCGGACATTACAATCCTTTAACCGATCCTGAGACCTTTGTAATTGACGAAGAAAAGGCTCTAAAATGGCTTGGACAGGGCGCTCAGCCAACGGAAACTGTCGCCAGATTGCTTACCAAGTCAGGGGTAATGGGTAAGTTCAAGCCAAATCCGGTGCGACGAGATAAATCAGAAGAATCACAGGACAATTCCTGATTAACTAGTGAGGAGACGTCGTAATGAAAGAGCTGGTTGAGTATATCGCCAAAGCAATTGTCAGTACTCCTGATGAAGTGAAGGTCACCGAGGAAAACGACGAGGACAGGATTGTCATCAAACTGGAGGTTGCTGCCGATGATAAAGGGCGTGTCATCGGTCGGCAGGGCAGAGTTGCCGAAGCCATGCGAACATTACTCAGAGTTGCAGCAACGAAGGAAGGTGTTCGAGTCAGGCTGGAGATAGTCTAGCAGCACGGTTTTACGCGTTATTCTTTAAGGTTATTATATTGGGGTCCGGGGCCGCCCGAACAGTGTTTAAATGTTTTAAATGTTGGGGCGTTGTCGTTTCCGGACTCTTTCTGCTACTTTAAGTCTGCTTATCGATCTTCGTAAAGCAGCTTCAGTAAGAGAATAGTCCAATTCGGGTGTTTTGGAGCGAAGTCTTTCCTCAGCCCGCAGTTTAGCCTCTTCAGCCCGCGAAATGTCGATTTCTTCACAGTGTTCACATGCATCGGCAAGGATAATCACTTTATCCGGACGCACTTCGAGGAAACCGCCGCTAACGAAGAGATATATCTCTTCGTTGTCTTTTTTCAGGATTATTTCACCCGGTTGTAGCATGGTCATTAATGGTGCATGATGGGGAAGAATACCCAATTGTCCTTCTACTCCCGGTGCTATAATAGCATTTACTTCATCTGCAAATGTCTGTCGCTCGGCGGTTACTATTTCCAGTTTGATACGTGCCATCTAATCTTCTCCAAAGGATTTAGCTTTTGCTACTGCTTCATCGATAGTGCCGACAAGATGGAATGCAGCTTCAGGTAAATGGTCGTGTTTCCCTTCAAGTATTTCTTTAAAGCCACGAATTGTCTCTTTTATCGGGACATATTTGCCTTCAAGACCTGTAAATGCTTCGGCGACGAACATAGGTTGTGAGAGGAAGTTCCTGATACGGCGTGCTCTTGCAACCGTCAGTTTATCTTCTTCACTGAGCTCTTCCATACCCAGTATGGCAATTACATCCTGAAGGTCTTTGTAGCGCTGTAACACCTGTTGTATGCCTCGAGCTGTCTTATAGTGTTCTTCACCGACTACCTGCGGATCGAGAATTCGCGACGTTGATGCAAGGGGATCAACTGCAGGATAAATGCCGAGTTCTGCGATCGAACGTTCAAGGGAAATGACACCGTCGAGGTGTCCGAAAGTCGTCACAATACCGGGGTCCGTATAGTCGTCCGCGGGAACATAGATTGCCTGGAATGATGTAATAGACCCTTTTGTAGTAGATGTAATGCGCTCTTCCAGTTCTCCGACATCGGTTGCCAGAGTAGGTTGATAACCTACTGCCGAGGGCATGCGTCCGAGAAGAGCTGATACTTCCATATTTGCCAGAATGTGACGATAGATATTATCGATGAACAGCAGGACATCCTGTCCTTCCTCATCACGGAAATATTCCGCCATGGTAACACCTGTCAGGCCGATCCTGGCACGTACTCCGGGCGGCTCATTCATCTGGCCGAAGACCATCATGGTCTTGTCCAGCACGCCGGACTCCTTCATTTCAATCCAGAGGTCGTTGCCTTCCCTGGAGCGCTCTCCGACTCCTGCAAAGACGGAGAACCCGCCATGCTCTGTGGCGATATTATGAATGAGTTCCTGGATGATTACTGTTTTCCCCACACCTGCACCGCCGTATGCGCCGATTTTCCCTCCTTTAGTAAAAGGAGTGATCAGGTCGATAACCTTGAGACCTGTTTCAAGCATGTTAGGGCTTGTTTCCTGTTCTTCAAGTAGAGGCGGCTCACGGTGAATAGGCAGGTGAATATCGGCTTTTACCTCTCCAAGGTCATCTAGAGGTTCACCGAACACATTGAACAACCGTCCTAATGTAGCCCGCCCGACCGGTACTGAAACCGGTGACTTTGTATCGATTGCTTCGGCTCCTCTTTCCAGCCCGTCGGTTGGTGAGAGTGCAAGACACCGTACATTATTGTTTCCAATATGGTGCTGGACTTCAAGAACTATTTTTTGATCTCCGCTGTTAATTTCTATGGCGTTATAAATGCCCGGTAATTCATCCTGCGGAAACTCAACATCTACTACAGTTCCAATAACTTGTGCCACTTTACCGTTTGCCAAGGTTTCCCTCCTCTAGTGCAGTACTTCGACGCCTCCGGTTATATCAAGCAACTCTGTCGTAATCATTTCCTGTCTTGCTTTATTTAAAGTAAGCGTCAAATTGTCAATTATATCGTATGCATTGTCTGTTGCGTTGCGCATTGCAATCATTCGTGCAGAGTGCTCGCTGGCAATCGCTTCCAGCATCGCTTGATATACGCGCATCTCTATATACCTGGGTAAAAGTTCTCCCAGAACGTACGACGGTTCCGGTTCATAAATATATTCGGTAGTCTCGGTCTTCGGGATAGCTGCCGGTTCTATCGGAAGCAAAGGCTCTATAGTAGGTTTCTGCAACACGGTAGAGATAAAATGATTATATGACAGATAGACGAGATCTATATAACCGCTGGTGTAATCATCGATAATTATTCTGGATATCGGCAGTGTATCCAGCAGCGTAGGCCGATCGCTCATTTTGGTAAAGTCCGCCCGTATGTCACGTCTTGCCCTTTGCATGAATTGAAGCCCTTTATTTCCGACACCGATGATGCTAACCGGGACTTTCTGGTCGAGTATAAACTTGCCGGTGAGACGGTTTAAGTTCGCGTTAAGTCCACCGCAGAGTCCTTTGTCCGAAGTAATGTGAACTACACCAATGCGTTTGATCGTCGACCGTCTTTCGAGCAATGCGTGTCGCGGTTGCTCGCTTGTCTCTGCTGAAAGGTTGGAAATAAGCATTGTTATTTTTTCACTATAGGGTCTGCCGGACGTCGCCTGCTCCTGTGCACGCCTCATCTTCGCAGTGGATATCATTTCCATTGCCCTTGTGATCTTTGCCGTACTTTGAACGCTTTTTATTCTTCGCCGTAAAATTCTGGGGCTTATCATTGCTCTTCCTAATATGTAACGCTTTGCTTGAACTCGGAAATCGCTGATTTAAGCGAATTTTCCAGTTCCTGATTAAACGCTTTCTCCGTTTCAATCCGTTTAATAATTTCCGGGTGATTGGTATCCATAAAACGATAGAAGTCCTGCTCAAATGCAGCTACCTTATCTACGGGGACATCATCCAGAAAACCGTTGTTGATTGCAAAAAGTATTATTACCTGTTTGGGCAGAGATACAGGATTGTACTGGGTTTGCTTTAATAGCTCCGTAAGGCGCTGTCCTCGTTCAAGCTGTGCCCGCGTAGTCTTGTCTAGATCGGCAGTACCGAACTGCGCAAACGTAGCAAGTTCACGGTATTGCGCCATATCCAGTCTCAGTTTTCCTGCTACCTGTCTCATTGCTTTTGTTTGTGCTTTGCCGCCCACGCGGGATACCGAGAGACCCGCATTCAATGCCGGTCTTATGCCGGAATTAAACATATCAGTTTCAAGATAGATCTGTCCATCCGTAATGGAAATGACATTCGTGGGAAT
>CAZAIO010000017.1:17641-21621 GCA_964485235.1 uncultured Dehalococcoidales bacterium | reverse complement strand
TTCCCACTTTCCATGAATTCCTCACCGATCGCGCAGCCGGCATACGGGGCCAAATACTGCATGGGAGCCGGATCGGCAGCGTTTGCCGCAACCACGACGGTATGTTTCAGAGAGTCATATTTTTTCAGTATCTCAACTACCTGTGCTACCTTTGCGGTTTTTTGTCCGATTGCCACATAAATGCATATCAGGTCGCCGCCTTTCTGGCTGATAATGGTATCGATCGCTATGGCTGATTTACCGATGGAACGGTCACCGATAATAAGTTCACGCTGTCCCCTGCCTATGGGGATCAGGCTGTCCACAATTTTTATACCGGTATGTACCGGTGTATCTACAGGCTGTCTCATGACCACATTAGGAGCCACGCGTTCAACCGGTCGGGTCTTCGTTGTTTTAATCGGTCCCATACCATCAAGCGGTTCACCAAGCGGTGTAACTACCCGCCCTATAAGCTCATCTCCGACGGGTACTTCGACTACTTTCCCGGTACAGCGAACTTCATCACCTTCTTTTATATGAATAGGATCGCCGAGAATCACCGCGGCAACATTGTCTTCTTCGAGGTTAAGCGCCAGTCCCATAATGCCGTTAGGAAAAGAGAGTAATTCATTATATTTAGCGGAATAGAGACCATGAATTCGGGCAACACCATCGCCGACTTCAACAACCGTGCCGACATCTACCATGGTAACTCCGCCGCCGAAATTTTCTATCTGTTCTTTAATTACCGTGACGATATCTCGTCCTTCACTTGTCATACTGCTCCCCCTTATGGGCGTTTACTTTTATGTTCCCCTCAGGCTTTTCCTCATGGTATCGAGTTTAGTACGAATACTTCCGTCGAGAAGGCGTCCGTCGATACGCGCAACGATGCCGCCGATGATATCAGGATCGGTCTGAAAACTGGGGACGACCTTACTGCCGGTCATAGCTTCCAGCTGTTTTTCCAGCCTGCTTTTTTCCGCATCATCAAGCGCGACCGCGGTAGTGATTTCAGCACGTCTGATTTTATGGTGTTCATCAACCAGATGTTCGTACTGGTCGGCAATAAGTGTGCTGATTTTACATTTATTTTTAGCGATCAATAAATACACAAGATTGAGCGCCAGAGGGTTGATCTTCCCGAGCTTTTCTTTTGCATATCCGTTCTTGAGTTTTAATGGAAGTCCAGGATTTTCGACTATAGCGATAAATTCAGGTTCACTCATCAGAGAGGCCATTTTTCTCAGATCAACCTGCCATTTGTCTATATCATTCTGTTCTTTCGCTATAGAAAAAACAGCCTGCGCATAGCGCTTACTTGAAATCGTTGTCGACATGAACGATAACCTTTTCCCTACTGTAAAGTAGTGCTTTCATCGAGTATTTCGCTGATTACTTTACGATGTTTTTCTTTATCGAGCGATTCTTTAATTACTTTTTCTGCTGCCAGCATAGCTATATCCGCAAACTGCCTTCGTAACTCATCCAGGTCCTTCTCCCGCTGCCGTTGTGTTTCAGTATGGGCTTTAGCGATGAGCGATTCGGCTTCCTTTCGGGCCTCATCTACGGCTTCGTTCTTTAACCGCTCAGCTATTTGTTCCGATTGTGCAATAATTTTTTGCCCTTCTTTACGTGCTGAGTCGAGTTGCGACTGTATTTTTTGTTCCGTTTCGGCTGTTTGCTGCTTGACCTGCTCTGCCTGATCGAGGCTTTCCTTTATCTTTGCCTGTCTATCATCCAGCGTTTTTAGTACCGGTTTATATAGAAATACGCCTAGCAGAATAAGGAGCAACAAAAAATTGATTACGAATACGACCAGTAGCTGCAGGTTAATTCCTAGTTCTCCAAAACCTTCCATATTACTCCATACTAAATTCGCTTTTTATCATTTTCTCTTTTTGCTTTTAATATTGAACATGCGAAATACAAGTATTTATCTGCAAAAGTATGAAAAAAACGAAAACATTGAATATCACGATCACAATGAAACATATCTAAATCGTTGAGAATGTTTTAACTTATCCTCTTAGGTCTATTAACTCGCAACCATGGCTAATATTATTGCAACAACCAGAGCATAAATGCCCATAGCTTCTGCAAGAGCGCCAATAAGGATCATGTTGGTAAGTATGGGACCTCTGGCTTCGGGGTTTCTGCCGAGTGCCTGCATGGCACTGTAGCCGATAAGACCCAGTCCCAGCCCCGGACCGAACAATCCCAGTCCGATCGCCAGTCCCGCTGCCAGCATTCTCATTCCATTAGCATCCATAGTGGTTCCTCCTTTAGTTATGTGATTCCTCTGAATGAGGAGTTAAAGCAATGGTACCGAATACCAGTGTAAGTCCTGCGAATATCAACGCCTGAATAAAGCCTACCAGAAGCTCCAGGCCGTAAAACGGAATCGTAGCAATAAGAGGTACGAGGAATGTAACGATCAAAAGCAATATTTCACCGGCTGTCATATTACCGAAAAGACGGAAAGTGAAACTGATAACTCGAATTAAGTGGCTGAGTACTTCAAGACAACCGACGAAAAGATTTATGCATCCCAGTCCGATACCTGATAATGCCGGGACTATTTTTCCTTTAAAGAGGCTTTTTATGCCATCACGCAATTGATCGACATTGAAAAACGTATTCAGATAAGGGAATACACCGAATTTGCGTATACCTAAATATTCAATAAATACAAAAGCAACAACGGCTATGGACAGGGGGACATTTATATCCGTATTTGCCGCTCTGAGTATTGGCACGATAGTATGTTCACCTTCTTTAAGGCCGATCGTACCGAAAATTGGTAATAATGCCAGATAGGCATTGGTAATGACATAGAGAAAGATGGTCGCGACTACCGGAAATAATGTGCGTGCATTTTGTTCACCGGCAGCCCCTTTGATGAAGTTCAATAATGATTCAACGACAAGTTCGGCGAACACCTGCAATTTGCCGGGACGGTTGACGCTCATTTTACGGGTACAAAAATAAAAGAATACTACCAGGACGATTATTGTCAGCCATGAAGCAAAGAGGGTATTCGTAATTGTAAAGAAAGAAAGATTGACCATTCCCTCTGCGGGAAGAATAACATGAGGCTTGGAGACAGTTAATGATTCCGGTACATCGATATGAAAAAGCTTTGCTCCTATCGGGCCGACTATAAAGCCGCCGATTAAAAGGACTAAAACGAAGATTACTGAAATAATGAGTACTCTGGTAGAACAACCTAGTCGCATAATCTAATCACGTATTTTCTTTCTTTGTGTTTTTGTCCTGTTCTTTCTGCTCAAGATAAAAACGTTTTAACATACGGAATAATCCATAGAACGCAAGGACTGTTCCGATCCCAAACCCTATCAATGTGTAGAGCGGTTTGCTGTCGAATTGCCCCGGCTGGTCCAGCCAGAACCCTATTCCTGTCGGAATAATCAGGCTTAATGCAACGTACCAGCCGACTGTTAATAAAAACCCGACGGGCCTGAGCCATTCTCTTGGTTTCGAGTTATCCGGTCTGTTTTGCCGCACTACAAAGTGTGTTCCATTTAATTTAAAGGTATACAATCCTGGTATTTGCCAGGCCGATTTTCGGACGGTTTTTATACAATATGAACCGTTAGCGCTTATTACAGGGTGACAAGGTCCTGTTGCTTAGCCTGGTAAAGCTGAATTAAAACAGCGATGTTATACCATTTCATCCGCCCCGATTTGCCACCACAGATTATACGAAACTAATGAAATAAGTTCAACTTTTTACAAGACGGTGATTTCACTTCTATTGATATATATCACCTGTTATTGACTCTGGTTAAAAAGTGTATCGAAATCGCCGTCGAAAGTGTCAAGAAAGGTGTGTATATCAGCGACATCGTTTGTGTTGATTGAAACTGATTGCTCTTTTTGTTTCGAATGTGCCTGGACATGCTTATCAATATGGTCGATTTTCACTTCTTCCTCTTTGAACAATGCGACGGCAAAAGAACGGCGGTTGCATACAG
>CAZAIO010000017.1:0-17631 GCA_964485235.1 uncultured Dehalococcoidales bacterium | reverse complement strand
AGCAAGAACCGTCTTCTTCCTTTAAAATCTCAATATCATCTTCAGTATAATATTGCCCGCACTCCTCACATTTAAGTTTGGCCATTCTGAAGATGTCTCTGATAAACTTCTCGTTCATAAGTTTTTTTTCAGGACTTATGTTTTCCCAGGTCGTCCAGGTCGAGCGTATTGATGAAGTCGTAAAAGGCGGACATTTTTTTTAGTTCCTGTTCGTCGACCTTATCCGATTCACCTTCTCCTTTTGATTGCGTGGGTATCGGTTTTCCAGTATCTTTGTCGAGAATAATTCCTGCTTTGTCCAGCACAGAATCTTCGACATAGATAGGCCTTGTTACCCTTACTGCAAGTGCAATTGCATCGCTTGGTCTGGAGTCAAGTTTCATTTTTGTAAGGAACCAGCGCTTCTCACCGGAATTGAAACAGAGCTCGAATAGAAGGCCGTCATCGCCTTCGGCTTCAAGGTACTGGTCGTTATTTTCCTGCCATTTTGTGATTATTTTGACGTCATATATCTGATTTCCCCATTCAAAAGAAAAACCGTTGTTTTTTGTCACATTCAGAGAGGAGGCATCTTCTTTTTCCGGGTCTACTTTTATCGGAATAGGTCCATCCTTAAATTCAAAAATAATCTGGGCGTAAAACGTGTCCGAACGAAGGTCATTAACGACAACTTTGCTCACCGATGTGCCGGAAAACAGCTCAAGAGCATATACAGTATTTTTAAGTAAATCGTGAGTTAAAGGACGAGCAATATCGAGATTCTGAAGTTTAACCGATATGGCGTCTGCCTCGGCAGGTCCGATCCATATGGGTAAATAACGGTCTGACCCCTTTTCCTTTAGAATAACCACATGCTGATAATTCATCATGCTCACGCGAATACTATCGATTGTCATTTCTAGCATATGATTGCCTCCCTATATCTAACAGGGTAAGTCATTCTACTCTTCCGAATATTACCTGTCAATTTGTTTTTACGTGTATATTTTCTTAGAATATCATAGCATTAATCGGTATAATTTAAAAAACCAAGGAGCGTTTTGAGGGCGTTAGTGCAACGTGTTACAAGGGCTTCGGTCGCAATCGGAGAGGATGTGGTCGGCAGTATCGGGAAAGGACTCGTAGTATTTGTTGGAATAGACCGGCAGGATACCGGACAGGACCTGGAATATCTTGTGGACAAAGTAATTAACCTGAGGATATTCGCAGACGATGACAGCAAGTTCAACCTGTCGGCTAAAGAGATAAATGCGGAGCTGTTAATCGTCAGCCAGTTTACACTCATTGCGGATACGAAAAAAGGTCGACGGCCGAGTTTTATTGAAGCTGCACCACCGGAAATTGCCGGAGCTATGTTCGCTTTGTTCGTGGACCGGGCACGTGAGTCGGGCCTGAGAATCGAGACAGGCAGATTTCAGGAACATATGCTGGTAAATATATATAACGACGGTCCTGTTACTATACTACTGGACAGTAAGGTGAAGTTCGGTTAAAATCGAATTACCTTTACTTACGGCATTATTGGAGAATAACTCGTTAACGAGGAAGCCGGATGAGTTGCGGACAGAAACTTAGAGAACAGGGATACCGCTTAACGCCTCAACGGATGATGGTCGTTGAAGCGATCCATAGCGCCGATCGGCACATAAGCGCCGAGGAGATATTTGATAAAGTGAAGGAGAAATATCCTTTTGCCAATATCTCGACGGTATACCGTACGCTGGAGTTGCTTAAATCGCTCGATCTGGTGAATGAAATCGATCTTGGTGACGGGCGACTGCGCTACCATCCTTCGGAAAAAGGACATCATCATCACCTTATATGTAATCAATGCGGCAAAATTATCGACCTTCCCGAATCGATATTATCGCCCCTGGTAGAAAATCTGGCGCACGATTACGGGTTCCGTGCCGATCTGAGACACCTTGCCGTGTTCGGTACCTGTTCTGATTGCATGAATAGCAAGAATAAGCTGAATGAGAGATAAGAAAGTGGACGAAAAAGAAATTAAAAAATTAGGCATACTACTTGAACACTGGATCGAACACAATGAAGAACATGCCGAAGAGTTCAGGGAATGGGCAGGCAAGGCGAAGGAATACGGGAGTGGCAAGGTCTCACGGAAAATAGCGGAAGCATCGGATTATATGGTAAAAGCAAGTGAATCGCTGCAGGACGCTATTAAATTATTTAACAAAGAAAAATAGACCGTTTTTCCCGGTAACTGTTGTAAAATGCTGCTTTGTGGTTGTTCCGGTAATATGGCAGAAAAATGCTATTCAAGCTCCAGGCTGATATCCAGCGATTTAACTGAATGCGTAAGCGCACCGACTGAAATATAGTCGACACCTGTTTCAGCTACGGCGCGGATCGTCTTAAAGGTAATTCCGCCGGACGCTTCTATCAGAGCTTTTCCTTTGATATTTTGTACGGCATAACGCATATCGTCCAGGCTCATATTGTCCAGCATAACGATGTCGGCACCGGCAGCGGCAGCTTCTATAGCCTCTTCAGGAGTTCTTGCTTCGATTTCGATTCTGTAGTGCGCGGGATTATTTTGCCGGGCTATCGAGATAATATCAGCGAACTTTTTCCCCTGTTTATACAGCAGATCAATGTGATTGTCTTTAATAAGGATTCCATCGCAGAGGTGCATACGGTGATTTTTCCCGCCTCCGGTAGCGACAGCATATTTTTCCAGCACTCTCATTCCCGGTATAGTTTTTCTGGTATCCGTAACCTGGACGGGAAGGTCACGAATCAGGTCGACATAATGTGATGTTTCTGTGGCAATTCCGCTGAGATGTTGTAGAAAATTCAACGCGACACGTTCAGCTTTGAGGATGCTCGATATTTTACCTTCTATTGTAAGGAGTACATCTCCGGGTCCGACCTGTGTTCCGTCGACGGTTACAATCCGGACATTTAAACCGGGGTCTATGTCATGAAATACCTGTCGGGCAACTTCAGCACCGGCAAATATCCCTTTTTCCTTTGCAATAATTCTGGCAATTCCGCTGATATTGTGATCGATTAGTGCTTCGGTCGTCACGTCGTTAAAGCAATGGTCTTCTACCAGGGCAATGTGTACTACCTCTTTATATTGCTCATCGTTTATTTTCATAAGTTCTAATGATTTTACCAGACTATATGCCAAACAGGCTAATTATAAGTATTGGATTGTTATCAGGGGCTATGTTAAAATCAATCAGGATCAATCGTAGAAGAGTGCTCAAGATAGATTGATCCGGGTCGGTTTTTATAACTATGATATTATCAGACCTTCTCACTCTCATCGAGCAGGTTTCCACATATACTGAATTCACACAAAAGCTCGTTGATTCGAAAATAGGGGACATGAATATAGCTATTCCCTATTCGGGGATATCTTTTTTTGTCGCTGCATTATGCCGGAAAATAAGGATACCGGCCCTTGTCATTGTTCCGCAAATAGATAATGCCAAGCGTTTTTTTGATGAAGTACAGGCATGGAGTCCGCCATCGATATCGACATGTTTCTTTCCTGAACCGGACCTGTCGAAGAAAAGAGACCGCTCCTTTATTACCGATACGATAAAAGACCGGATGGATACATTATCGTTACTGGCATATTGGAAAGATGGTTCTCATGAACATAAGGATATTCCCTTAATTGTATGCACCGCTTCGGCTGCGGCCAGTAGAACGCTTTCTGTTTCCGATTTTCTGAAACAATACTCGAGTATACATGTGGCTATGGAAATCGATCCTCTTAACCTTATCGGGGTATTACAGAGTAGAGGATATGAACTGGAAAGTATGGTGGAAGTGCCGGGAACGATGAGCAGAAGAGGAGGCCTAATCGACGTTTTCCCGGTGACCGGAGAATTCCCTGTTCGGATTGAGTTTTTCGGAAACAAGGTTGATACGATGAGGCTTTTCGATCCTAAAACACAGCGTTCTATACAGCTTATCGAGAATATAATCATTGCACCTGCGACGGAGCAATATTCGGGTTCGGAAAAGAGCACGATACTGGATTATCTACCGGAAAGCTCAATTGTTATTATGAACGACGCCGATGAATTTCGTGCGGTTATCGATATGGTCAATGTAATTATTGCGGAGCCGGACAGTATAAATGAACAGGATAATATTGAAAAGGACGCAGTATCTCATTTTGTATCCTGGGAGGAATTCGACCGGAAAATAAAGAATATTGCTCAAAAAGTCTATGCGAAACCATGGGCTGAGGATGGTTCGGAAAAGTCGGTCTTTTCTCTGCCGTTTCACAGTGTGACTCGATACGGAGGTAGACTCGAGCAATTTATGAGCGACATAAAAGGGCAAATAGCTGATAAGGATCGCCTGCTTGTTATCAGCCAGCAAACAGACCGTCTGGCCGAGGTTTTTCACGATCATAATATCCCCGTTGGCCGGCTTTCTGCTGTCGAAAGTCTGCCCGCTCCCGGTACGGTGACACTATTTCACGGTTCGATCACGGAAGGCTGGGCTTTGAATCATGTTTTAACCGTGTATACTGACAACGAGATTTTCGGTTTTATCAAGAAAAGGCGTCTTGCAAAACGGCGAAATGTTCCTCACCATTTATTTGCATCGGAACTGACTCGTGGTGATTATGTAGTACATATCGAGCACGGTATTGGCAGATTTAACGGTCTTACCAGAGTCCCGTCGGATAAGACCGAACAGGAATACCTTGTTCTTGAATATGCCGCAGGCGATAAGCTTTATGTTCCGGTAGACCAGGTAGACCGTGTAAGTCGCTATATCGGCAGCGGTGATGAACCACCGAGATTGACCAGGCTGGGAACGCAGGAATGGACACAAACGAAGACAAGGATAAAGAAGTCCGTTGCCGATATGGCAGAAGAGCTTATTAAACTGTATGCCACCAGGGAAACAGTAAAAGGTTTTCAATATTCCAGCGATAATTACTGGCAGCAGGAACTGGAATCATCATTTCCTTATATTGAAACTCCCGACCAGCTCGAAGCAGTGAATGCGGTGAAGAGCGATATGGAGATGGAAAAGCCTATGGACCGCCTTGTATGTGGAGATGTCGGGTATGGTAAAACAGAAATTGCGCTTCGTGCGTCATTCAAGGCAGTGCTGGATGGCAAGCAGGTAGCGGTGCTTGTACCGACTACCGTTTTAGCACGACAGCACTATTCTACTTTCAGGGAGAGATTACAGGCTTTTCCGGTAAAAGTCGAAGTGCTCAGCCGGATGTGTACCGATGAAGAGGAAGCGCACATTATTTCGGAACTGACATCCGGGCGTATCGATATTTGTATCGGGACGCACAGACTTTTACAGAAAGATATCGTTTTTAAAAATCTGGGACTTCTTGTTGTCGATGAGGAGCAACGTTTCGGTGTAAGCCACAAAGAATACTTTAAAAAGTTGAGAAAAGAGATCGATGTGCTTACTCTTAGCGCTACACCGATTCCCCGAACATTGCATATGTCGCTCGCGGGTATCAGAGACCTGAGCACGATTGAGACTCCTCCCGAAGACCGCATGCCGATTACCACACATATCGGTCCTTTTAACGAAGAACTGGTACGGAAGGCGATATTGAGAGAAATGGAGAGGAACGGTCAGGTGTTCTTTGTACATAACAGGGTGAAGACTATTGATGCCATAGCGTACAGAGTTGCTGAACTGGTCCCGGAGGCGAGAATCTCGGTTGCACACGGACAATTGAAGGAAGATGAGCTTGATAGAATAATCACACAGTTTATAAACCGTGAGGTCGATATCCTGGTCACTACAACAATAATAGAGTCCGGAGTGGATATGCCCAATGTTAACACGATTATTATTGATAAAAGCGATCGCCTGGGATTGAGCCAGCTTTATCAGCTCCGGGGACGGGTCGGTCGTGGGGATAGTAATGCCTATGCATATTATTTTTATGACAAAAATAAACAGATTACCGCACCGGCAAAAAAACGTCTGAATGCAATTATGGAGGCAACGGAACTCGGAGCGGGCTTTGCGATAGCAATGAAAGACCTGGAAATTAGAGGTGCCGGGAACTTACTGGGCGCTGAACAAAGCGGATATATTTCGGCTGTTGGTTTTGACCTGTACTGCCATTTGTTATCCGAGGCGATAGAGGAATTGAGAGACAGGAAAGATAAACCTCCGGTTAGTTCTGTACCTCTTTCGAAGACACCTGTTCCGCTGGACCTTCCCATAAAGTATTACATACCGGAAGACTATATAGTAAATCCGGCAACGCGAATACAGTTCTATCAGAAGTGCGCGGATGTGTACGACGTTCATGGGATAGAGGAAATTATTGTGGAAATGAAAGACCGTTTCGGCACGTTGCCCGAGCCGGTAGACAACCTTTTGTATGCCGTGGAACTGAAGCTTCTGGCACGTCGCGCAAAAGTGGAGTCGATAGTCACGCAGGAAAAAGAAATTATCGTCTATTTTCAAAAGGGAAAAGTATTACATGATACGCTCCTGCGGCGTGATTTAAGTGAAAACGTTAAAATTGGCGGAAGACAGATCCGGATTAATATATTTGGCCGGGACGGAGAATGGCAGCGGATACTGAAGAAAATAATGGAAATTGAATCAGAAACCGAGTAGCAGACAGGAAAAGCGAGCGTTACTTTATTCTTCTGTTATAAAGTCCCGCAGATAATCGATGATATCCTGTACTGTGAAAAATTTCGCAGTATCCTCATCCGATATCTCAAACTTGCGGTTAAGAGTGCTGAACTCGTCTTCTATTGTGGCGATAAGCTCCGCGATATCCGATGAGTCTGCGTTTAAATCATAGGCAAGGGACGATGAGGGGACTATCGACTCTTCATCAACACCCAACTGCTCTGCTATTATTTTCCTGATACGATCAAATATCTTTGCCATTTTGACCTTCTCACAAGAAAATAATCATCCTGCATTTACTTGCTTTTACCGCTTTCGATGACCGTACAATCTGCAATGACCGAGCCCAACACACCGTTGATAAACTTTGACGATGTATCGCTACCGAAACTTTTTGCCATCTCAACGGCTTCATTGATCGTTGCTTTTACAGGGACAGTATTGTTAAATACACTTTCGTATATTGCAATCCTCAGAATATTTCTATCGATAGCTGCGATCTGCTTCAATGGAAAAAGCGGAGCGAACCGCTGAATAATCGTGTCGATTTCGCCTTTCCGTTGCATGACACCTGTGGTCAACTCACGGACAAAACTAAATACTTCAATCGGTAATGCATTATCCTCTATGTATCGGGAGATAACGTTTTCAGGATCATGCGACGAACAATCTATCTCGTAAAGCACCTGCAGTGCTAAAACCCTTGCTTTTCTGCGTATTCCGGTCATTATCCTGCCCGTAATCAGCAATCACCGGTAGAAATATGTAAAAACCGTTTATCCATTATCGAAAACACAATTTCCGGCGTGCGATTATCCTTTTCTCCAGTTTGCAATTGTTTCGATTGTACGTACATTGCTTATATTGAAAGTACGAGCGCCTGGGCTTATCCGTTTGATCAGTCCTGTCAGCACATCACCCGGGCCGATTTCAAAGAATGTTGTTACTCCCCGTGTAATCATCGTTTCTACTGATTGCTGCCACCGGACACAATGGATAATCTGGCTTACCAGTTCCTCTTTTATCGCTTCAACGCTGGTAATCGGTTGTGCAGTTACATTTGTTATCAGCGGTATTTTTGCTTCATTAAAGGTGAATCCTGCAATGGCATTTCGCAGCCCTTCTATTGCAGGGTCCATAAGAGGTGAATGAAACGCGCCGCTTACTTTTAAAGGAATCACTCGTCTTGCTCCCTTTAATTGTGCAAGCCTTCTCGCTTTCTCAAGGTTTTCCTTCGCACCGCTGACGACTATCTGTCCGGGGCTGTTTATATTTGATACGGCTGTGCCGACGGAAAGGCAAATATCCTCAACTATTTCAAGGTCCAGACCCATGATAGCCAGCATTCCGCCGGCTTTTCGCTGTCCTGCCTCATGCATCAGTCGACCGCGTTCCCGTACCAGCCGTAAAGCATCTTGAAGACTGAGCACACCTGCAACGATGAGCGACGTATATTCGCCGAGGCTGTGTCCGGCAACATATGTAGGCAAAGGTAATGTATTGCCTGTTACTTCCTGGGCCGCTTTAAGACATGCAATGCTGGTGGCTAATACTGCTGCCTGAACGTTAATTGTTTGAGTAAGCTCTTCTTCAGGACCTTCAAAGCATAGACGAGATAAGGAAAACCCCAATGTATCATCAACTTCTTCATAAATCTGTCGTGCCGAAGCATAATGAACCTGAAGGTCCAGTCCCATACCAACTGATTGTGAACCCTGTCCAGGGAACACATAGGCTACTTTTATCTCCTCTACCATGTCTTACTCCTTAATATTTTAATTTGGTGAGTTTCTCAATAATATTTTCAGCTTCACTGATAACCGAATCGATAATTTCTTTGACAGGTCTGATATCCTTTATAAGTCCCGCTATCTGTCCTGCCATTAACGAACCTTCCTCTATATTACCTTGAATTACCCCCGAATACAACCGGCCCGTGCCGAATTCCTCTATATTTTCTGTAGGCAGCCCCGCTTTTTCCAACTCTTTAAACTTACGCGTAAATTTATTCTCAAGACAGCGTACAGCATGTCCGATCGATTCTCCGGTCACTACGGTTGCTCTATCCTGTGCTTTCACGATCATTTCTTTAAAATTGATATGGGCAATGCATTCGTTTGAACAGATGAAACGGGTCCCCATCTGAATACCCTGGGCGCCGAACGCAAGCGCAGCTACCAGCCCTCTACCATCTGCTATTCCGCCGGCAGCTATAACCGGCACTTTAACCGTATCAACTATTTGAGGTAATAATGCCATAGTTGTCGTATCGCCTACATGCCCGCCTGATTCCATTCCTTCCACTACCAGTGCATCAATCTGCAATCTCTCAAGACGGCGCGCCAGCGCAACGCTTGAAATTACCGGAATAACGATAATGCCTGCGTTTTTCAGGGCAGGGACATGAATACCCGGTATTCCGCCGCCGAGTGTGACTACAGGTACTTTTTCCTCAATTACAACTTTTATATTTTCCTGTAAAAACGGAGAAATGAGTAAAAGGTTAACGCCGAACGGCTTATCCGTCCAACTTTTTGTTGTTCTTATTTGTTCGCGGAGCCATTTTGAGGGAGCGCTACCGCTACCGATTATTCCCAGTCCTCCTGCATTTGAAACGGCAGAGACCAGCTCGGCAGTCCCCAGACTAGCCATGCCTCCCTGGATAATCGGGTATTTAATGCCCATTAGTTTACATAATGGAAGATCAGTTAACATTGCCTACCACACATGCAATAGCGTATTTTTTTTCGTGAGATAAACTCACAGAAAGCTCTGTTATATTGTGCGTTGTTGCCTTGCTCTTGATTTTACCATAGAGTTGGACAACAGGTTTACCCTCTATTGTCGATATAATTTCAATCTCCTTCAAATTAGCTCCCTGTATTCCCGTGCCGAGCATTTTAAGTACCGCTTCTTTTGCTGCAAATCGCGCAGCCAGCCTGGACGGTCTGTTATTGCAATAGGCCAGCTCTGTATTAGTATATATTCTATGCAGGAAGGAATCGCTATATGACGATACAGCCTGCTCGATACGTTCTATCTCTACTATATCTATACCAACGCTTATACTCAAAACTATACCTGATATCCTGCTCAATTGAGAAAGCGGCTGAGTACCAGAACAGAATTATGGCCACCGAAACCGAATGAATTTGACATCGCTATGCGGACCTCTCCCTTTCTGGCTTTGTTTGGCACATAGTCGAGGTCACATTCAGGGTCAGGGTTCTCATAATTGATCGTAGGTGGAATGATACCGTCGGAAATTGCTTTACAACAGACGATTGCTTCCAGCGATCCGGCGGCGCCAAGCATATGTCCGACCATAGACTTGATAGAACTAATCGGAATTTTATATGCATCGCTGCCGAACGCTTTTTTAATTGCTCTGGTCTCGCTGAGATCGTTCAGGGGAGTGGATGTTCCGTGTGCGTTTATGTAATCAATCTCGTTCGGAGCAATGCCCGCGAGCGCCAGACTGATTGCTTTTGTTGCCGACTCACCGCTTTCCAGAGGCTGAGTAATGTGATTGGCATCCGATGTGGCGCCGTAGCCCACAAGTTCCGCCCTGATATCCGCATTCCTCGATAATGCGCTGTCGAGGCTTTCGAGTACAAGGACCGCCGATCCTTCACCGATAACAAATCCATCCCGTTCGGCGTCAAAAGGCCTTGATGCGCTTGCGCAATCCGGGTTGCGTGTCAGTGCTCCTGCCTGGGAAAAAGCGGCAACACCAATCGGTGTGATGGCTGCATCCGCTCCACCGACTATCATGGTCTTGATTTCGCCGTGTTTGATCATTTTATATGCTATACCGATGGCATCCGTGCCGGTGGAACACGACGAGACCAGGCTCAGATTGGGCCCCCTGATTCCCGTAATAATAGATACACGGCTCGGAGCGTTATCGGCAATCATCATAGGGACGGTGTAAGGACTTACCCTCGATGGACCTCTTGTATCCAGTACACCGATCTGGCGGGAAAGTGTTCCAAGTCCGCCAATGCCGCTTCCTATAAGTATGCCTATATCGTATCTGTTAGAGTCATTTATCACCAGACCGGCATTCTTGATTGCCTGAAGGCTGGCGCCTATTGCGAATTGAGTGAAGCGGTCGGTGTATCGTGCTGTGGTTGCATCAATATAGTCTACGGGGTCGAATGTTTTCACTTCCGCAGCTACTTTTACATTAAAGTCCGTTGTATCGAACTGGCTTATCCGGTCAATCCCCGATTTACCCTCAATAAGACCCTGCCACGTATTTGTAATATCGAGGCCGAGTGGAGTAATAGCACCGTAGCCGGTAATCACAACACGGTCAGGCATTCTTTGCCCTCAGTTTCGTTTCGATTAAATCGATAGCATCGCCCACAGTGACGACATTTTCCAGCTCATCGTCGGGAAGGTAGAACCCGAATGATTCTTCCATGGCTAATGCCAGTTCGACCCGACCTAATGAATCTATTTCAAGGTCTTCACCCAGATGTGCGGTCGGAACTATTTTCGACGCATCGATTCCGGGTTGAACTTTACAAATCGCATTCTTTATCAGTTCAAAAGTATTCATTACCATCCTCTCAAGTGATATGGTTCATTTACAAAGCATATCAGGTCTTATAGAATCTGTCACGCTTTTTTCTTGGGGCTTTTTATCTCAATGACTTCTCTTCCGGCGTATGTGCCACAGGTCGGGCATATACGATGGGAAAGTTTAGGGTTGTGGCATTGAGGACAGGTATCCAGTGTTGCAATGCTGCGCGCGAGATGACTACGTCTTTTCCCCTGCCGCGCTTTAGCATATTTTCTCTTAGGTAGTGCCATTTATATACTATCCTCCTTTCTCATGTTGATCAGCTTTGCCCAGCGACTGTCATGAGTTTGGGATGCGCATGTGCAGGAACCCTGATTGAGGTTGTACCCACAAGTCGGGCAGATCCCCGCACAATCGGGCTTACAGAGAAATTTCATAGGCCTGGCCATATGCGCATATTGAGCAATGATCTCATTCAAATCAAGTACCTGGTTGCTGTTTATTATATACTCAGAACGATTAAATGATGAAAATTCGCCGGACCGACTCTTTTTTTGCAGCGCTTCTTCTGCAATATCCAGCTTGACTGTCGAGGTTGTGGGTTCAAGACAACGGCTGCATATACCTTTAATTCTTGCGCTCACAGTCCCCTTTACCAATATTCCCCGATTGGTCCTCACCAGAGCGAAATCGCCTTCGATATGATCCAGCGTTTCACTCACACCGGTTTCATCTACCCGGATGTCTTCGCTTGAACCGACCGGCCCTTTGAGCAACTGAGAAACGTCTATATGCATTCCTGATGTAATTCCTCAAAGTTGGCTCATTATTATAAGTAGAGTATTTCTTACTGTCAAGCAATAATCGTTATTAAGCGGCTTTCTCATGTACGAATATTATATAAAGGAGTCTTTCTTCATTTTAAGGTTAATACGTTTATGTAATTGTGGCCGGTAACAATATGGATTATAGTTCAAAGTTCTTGTGAATTAAAGCAATAGATTAACTCTGATGCAAAGAGTATAATACTTTTTGGTATGTATGCATACTGGACAACATAGGAGCATCAGATTGAATCCGGATACTTTGAAAGACATTGTTCAGCGGCAGATCGATAGTTATCGTATGCAGCTTGTAGCGTTGAGCAAGAATATACATGATAATCCGGAGACAGGTTTTAAGGAATTTAAAGCATGTACATGGCTGACAGATTTTTTGGAGAATGAAAGCTTCAAAATAGAAAAAAATGCGGCAGCGCTTCCGACAGCATTTAAAGCAACCTATGGTCGGGGGAAGCCTCTTATCGCTTTTATTGCCGAGTATGATGCTCTTTCGGAAGCAGGGCATTCTTGCGGCCATAATATTATCGCGGCTTCAGCGGCCGGTGCAGGGATGGCAGGTAAATGCATTGTAGACAATTGCGGAGGGGCTATAGCAGTGATCGGTACTCCCGGTGAGGAAGTATACGGCGGTAAGTCTATAATGCTGGAAGCGGGAGTTTTCAGTGATGTAGATGTTGCAATGGAAGTCCATCCAGGCGCTCAAGATGTGGTCGTCATCGATGCGCTTGCCTGTATCGGGTTGACTGTCGAGTTTTTCGGCAAGGCGGCACATGCCGCCGCACATCCCGAGCAGGGGATAAATGCTCAGGAAGCATTGCTGCTGAGTTTTAACGCTATAAATTCATTACGCCAGCATATTCATGAACGCGCACGTATACACGGTATCATTACTTGCGGAGGCAGTGTGGTGAATGTAGTACCGGACTATTCATCAGCCCAGTTTCTGATACGTGCGCCGAACAGTTTCTATCTGGATGAACTGAAGAGAAAAATCCTGGACTGTTTCAAGGGTTCTGCCCTTGCCGTCGGCGCAAGGCTTGAATATAAATGGGCGAGTGTAACGTATGATTCGATGAATAATAATCGTTATCTCGCCGGTCTGTTTGCAAGTAATATAGAATCACTGGGCCACAAAATCGCTTCGCCAGAAACCGGTTACAGCATAGGGAGCACGGATATGGGGAACGTGAGCCAGGTAGTACCGGCGATACATCCTGTTATTGCGATTGTTCCCGAAGACATATCGCTGCATACCGAAGAGTTTATCACAGCTTCGGCATCAGAACGCGGTATGAATGGACTTGTCGATGCTGCAAAAGCCATGGCAATGACCGCAGCCGACCTGATTGCGATGCCTGAACATATAGAAAAAGTGAAACAGGAATTTTTCGCCTTTAACGGTTAAAAATAAAAAACACCGTTTCTTTATAATATTTCTCTTAAACCCGACGTGTAAAACCTGCTATCATTATTTATAATAGTACTGCCGAAAAACTTTACCGATGATATTTTCGTTAATAAATTTATCACATCGATAAGCAGTTTATGTGAGGAGTTATATGAAGGTTATTTTTCTACAGGACGTATCGACCAAAGGAAAACGCGGTGAAATCAAAGATGTAGCTGACGGATATGCGAGGAATTTCCTCTTTCCGAGGAAACTGGCAGTACAGGCGACACCGGCAGCGCTGAAAGAAGCCAAAGAGCGTATGGAAGAGGATAAGAAAAAGCGGGAACGCCATCAGACAGAACTTGGACAACTGGCTCAAAGTCTGAAGGGTACGGAGATCGGCTTCAAGGCGAAAGCCGGTGACAAAGGACGCCTTCACGGGTCTGTTACCGCTGCTGAAATTGCGGAAAAGCTTTCCGGTATCGCGGGGACTGAAATAGATAAGAAGAAAATAAAACTCGATGAACCGTTGCGCAATCTGGGTACGCATGAAGTGGTGGTGACCTTCGGCGGGGGAATTGAGACTAAAATATCTGTATTGATAGAGGAAGAATAAGCATAAGATGAATAACGATCGATTGCCGCCGTATGATATTGAGGCGGAAAAAGCGGTGCTTGGTTCAATTCTCATAGATAGTGAAGCGATATACAAGATCACTACATCGCTCGATGCCGGGGACTTCTTTATTATGCAGAACCAGGAGATTTATGCCGCCTGCTGTTCATTGAATGAGCGCAGTGAAACCATCAACCAGATTACGGTAGCACAGGAGCTTGCCCAGAAAGGGAAACTGGAGGAGGTGGGAGGAGTATCCTATCTTAGCCAGCTTGTCGCTATGGTGCCTACATCGGTGCATATCGAATCGTATGCCCAGATTGTGTCACGGCTTTCTATTATGCGACGGCTGATAAGCGCATCAGACAGGATTGCCGCAATCGGCTATGAAGCTGAAGCGGATACGGATGATGCACTGGCAAAAGCGGAAAATATTCTCTTCAAAGTCAGAACTCACGAAAGAGGTGATTTTGATCCGCTTCGAAGCATTCTCCGTGATTTCTTTGAACAGGATACAGAGGCTCTTATCGGCACCCAGCTTCCTTTTATAAACACCGGCTTTTTTGTGCTGGACAATCTTCTGATCGGTCTGCAACGTTCAGCACTGGTGGTGCTTGGCGCACGTACCAGTATCGGGAAGACCAGCCTTGCATTGAATATAGCGAGGAATGCCGCCGTAGACCAGAGGGCGTGTGTGGCTCTGTTCAGTCTGGAAATGTCGAAACAGGAACTTATACAGAGGCTCCTGTCTAATGAATCGGAAATTTCAACCAGACTGGTCCGCAGCCACCAGTATAAAGACGATGAGAAACTTGAAAAGAGACTGATGAAAGCGTCTGAAGCGCTTTCTGAGGCGAAGATATTTATCGATGATACATCTCAGATACGGGTAAGCGAGATGAAAAATAAAGTATTTCGACTGAACCTTGAGCATCCCGTAGACCTTGTTATTGTGGACTACCTGCAATTGATCCGGGGCGATAACAAGATAGAAAACCGCTATCAGGAGCTCAGTCAGATTACGAGATCGCTAAAAGCACTTGCGCGTGATCTGAATGTACCGGTGCTGGCTCTATCCCAACTTCGTCGTCCGGAGCACCAGGGACCGCCGCCGCGGCCCAGACTTTCAGATTTGCGCGATAGCGGCAGTATCGAGCAGGATGCCGATGTTGTGATCTTCATGCATAGAGAAGATACTCAGTCCACGAATGATGCCATGCTCCTTGATGAAAAAGAGGAAATTAGCAGAAATATTGCCAGAAATATTGCCAGCGAAAAGCACAAAGTATTAACAGAAGTCATCGTGGCAAAAAACAGGAGCGGTCCGATCGGTGAAGAGTATCTGGTATTCAATTCTGAATATACCAAGTTCAGCGATTATACAGGCCCTGCTCCGCATCCGGTCCAGACGAAATTCCAGTAAGGTCATCCGGTTATGAAATTATTCGATGGGTTTCAGGAAAAAACTGAGGTTACACCGTTGCCGAGCGTGTTACTCACCGATATAGTACAACGCATGGACGATATTGCCGAAATAAAAACAGTACTTTATGTTTTCTGGCTTTTATCAAGGCGAAAAGGGTATCCGCAAATGATAACAGAGAATGAGGTGCTTCATTCGGGGCTGATGGACAACCATGAAACAGGCGAAAAAAAGTCCGGTGACGCAATGCTTTCTCATTCACTTGAGAGTGCAGTTGAACATGGTGTGTTAATTAACATTGCATTTGAACGCGACGGCAGCGTAGAAAAAGCATATTGTATTAATACTGCCTCTAATAGGAAAGCGATTGAAAAAATACGGAGCGGGGATATAGTGTTGCCCGGTATAGTACCGGTGAGAGAGACATATATGAAGAACGTGGATAGCGTGGATATATACAGATTATATGAACAGAATATCGGCATGATTACTCCGATAATCGCCGAAAAGTTGAAGGAAGCCGGGGAACGCTATGCTCAAGCATGGATCAAAGAGGCGTTTGAAGAAGCTGTTATGTTGAACAAACGCAACTGGAGATATATAGAGCGAATTTTAGAACGCTGGGCAACGGAAGGTAAAGATGATGGAAAGCCTGGGAGACATCCTAAAAAAGAAAGAGATCCGGATAGATTTATCAGAGGAAAATACGGACACATGGTCGAACGATAGACCTGAAAAAGAGGGCGCTATATGCCCTGTTTGCAACGGAGCATGTTTCATTCATCCTCTTTTACCCTCGGGAGAAACGGACTATCAGACACTGGTCCCCTGTGATTGTATCCGCAAAGAAGTACAAAAACGAAAGCAGCTCTGGTTGCAGCAATACAGCAATCTGGGCAGTCTGTCCCGTCTTACTTTTGATACGCTTGTACCGGAGGGAAGGCCGCAGGGCGGCAATGATACATTGCTCAATTTCGATGAAGCGTACAATGGTGCAATTGAATTTGCGCAGAATCCCGAGGGATGGCTGGTCATTTCCGGGCCGAACGGTTGTGGAAAAACTCATCTATCGTGTGCAATTGCAAATTACCGTTTACAGCTATCTGAACCGGCTTTCTATATCGGTGTAGCGGACTTGCTGGACCATCTGCGTTCGACCTTCCACCCTGACAGCGAGGTGGAATATGACGTGCTTTTCGAGCAGGTAAAAAATGCTCCCCTGTTAATTCTGGATGATCTTACAACAACATTCTATTCAGGCTGGGCGAAAGAGAAATTGGAGCAATTGCTAAATCACCGGTTCAATAACCGGTTGTCGACGGTAATTACGACATACATGCCCGTGGAAGAACTTGATGAAGCGGTTCAGGGACATTTGCAGGATCCTGACCTGTGCAAAGTTTACAGGATAAAACGAAAGTCTGCTCCTCCGCTTGAACGGTTGGGGAATATGGAATTCGAGCTGTTGAAGCAAATGTCTTTCGACAATTTCGACTATAAACGGGTAAACCTTTCAGCAGAGGAGAGACAAAATCTTGAACAGGCATACAGGATCGCTGGTGATTTTGCCAGGTCTCCGAACGGATGGCTGGTACTGCTCGGGGATAACGGGTGCGGCAAGACCCATCTTGCAGCGGCGATAGCGAACTATTTGAAAGCTGCAGGTAAACCGGTATTCTTCATTATTGTCACCGATCTGCTGGACTATTTGCGCTCTACGTTCAGTCCGGAAAGCCGTATTTCATATGACACTCTCTTTGAAAAGGTAAAAAGTACCTCCGTGTTGATCCTGGACGATTTTGGCGAACAGTCAGCTACACCGTGGGCACAGGAAAAGTTATACCAGTTAATCAATTACCGGTATAATGCACGTCTTGCGACGGTCGTGACCACCTGCTCTTCCCTTGATGAAATTGAAAGCCGTATCAGCTCGCGTATGATGGACCCGAGCCTCAGCCTGGTTTTCAATATTGTGGCGCCCGATTACCGGGGTGACAGGAAGATTACTCCTGTAGCGAAGCCTGCCCGAAAGTACGGAAGTAAAAACCGGTCTGCTTAAATATCACATTTTTTCATATTGCGCTATAATAGGCCATGGTGCCTGCCGCGTAGTGTTGCTTTTTTATGCATCCGCTTCATCGTGATATCAAGGCCCGGCGTGTATAAAATGAATTTATGTCACCGGATGGATGCATATGC
>CAZAIO010000016.1:19274-30134 GCA_964485235.1 uncultured Dehalococcoidales bacterium | reverse complement strand
GCGGACAATGGCAATGAGCGTTTCGATCCTTTTTGTGAACAGGATGCTGGTCACCTACGGCGGTGATCTTGCCGTATCGGCTTTCGGTATACTAAACCGTATAATCATGTTTGCCCTGATGCCGAGTTTGGTAATCGGTCAGGGTCTTCAACCGGTTCTCGGGTTCAACTATGGCGCAAAAAAATATGACCGGGCACTGCGATCGATAAAAATAGCGCTTACGGCGGCGACCGTGTCCTGCGCGGCTGTATTTCTGTTCCTGTTTTTTATTCCTGAGCCTTTTATACGCATCTTTACCACTGATGAACAACTCATCGTCCTCGGAGCACATGCCGCCAGACGACTTTTTTTCTTACTGTACCTTATAGGTTTCATAAATGTGGGTTCATTAATTTTCCAGGCACTCGGCAAAGCAGTGCATTCTTTTATTACAGCAGTATCGAGGTCTGCCCTTTTTCTGCTTCCCAGCGTTCTGATACTGCCGCGTTTCCTGCACGCAGACGGAGTGTGGCTTTCTTTCCCCGTCACCGATATGCTTAGCTTCATACTTGTCGTTATGCTTCTTATCCCCCAGATAAGAGAATTGCGCAGGCTGAATACAACAACAAAACACGTAGGGCAGGTGACTGATAGTAAAGGACGGATTCACGAGCTCCGGCCGGTAGTGGTCACGGAGGAGATCAGTGACAGGGATTGAGCAGAGCGATTTTGTGCCTTCAGGTATGTTTTTATATTTGCAATCGATAAAATAATACACGCGCAAAATGATAAAAAAATACGGGTAGATGTGTTGTCAATGAAAACACAGCGTCCTACAATTCAATCGGCAGGCGTTCTTCTGAGCCGGATCGGACTTCTGGTTATGCTGGCGCTCCTGCTCTTTGCCGCCTGGTATGGCCAATTTATTATTGTGATTATACTCGGTTTACTTATGTCCACTGCCGGGCTTTCCTTTTTATGGAGCAGGCTAGCCTTAAAAAGGGTAGTATGCCTTCGCAGCCTTATCGAACAGCGGGCTTTCCCCGGAGAGTACATCGAAACAAAGTGGAGCCTGGTAAACCGCAAGGTTCTTCCGCTTCCCTGGGTCCAGGTGGACGATGAGATACCATACGGTTTTATGCCGGAAAAAACACTGGCTGAAGGCAGCCGTATCGGTTTCGGGTTGTTGAACAGGACCACTGCTTTGCTCTGGTATACGCGGATCAGCTGGAAACAACAGTTCTACTGTCACAAGCGCGGGTATTATCCACTGGGACCGCTCTCCATCACGACGGGAGATATGTTCGGCTTATATACGTGTTCTATTACAATCCCGATGGAAGAACACGTTATCGTGTATCCGCGATTGTTTCCCGTCGACCAGCTCGGTATCCCTTCCCTGTTTCCCCTGGGGGAAACGAAGGCAGAACGCCAGATTTTTGCCGATCCCACGAGGATTATGGGTATCCGCGATTACAGGCCCCGTGATAGTCTACGACATGTACACTGGAAAGCGACTGCCCGACACCAGAACTTGCAGGTGAAAGTATTCGAACCTACTACAACGTTAAGCATGGCGATTTTTCTTGCTATCGACAGCTTTACTTCTACCGACATCAGCGGCGACGAGGAGTTCGAGCTTGCCGTAAGTTCTGCTGCTTCTATCGCCAATCACGTGATCCGTCAGGGTAGCCCCGTTGGCCTTTTTGTAAATACGCAATGCGCCGACAACGGACAGCCGGTGAGGATTTTACCGGGCAGCGGAGTTAATCAGCTTATCGATATTCTGGAAGCGCTTGCAAAAGTGACACCCAGGTTCAGCACTGATTTTAGAGAGTTCCTCAGGGAAGAACGGCGAGGCCTGCCCTGGGGTACCACACTTATTTGTATTCTCTCCCGCCCTCCACAGGACCTGGCGGTTGTATTCGACAGTTTGAAGCGGAGCGGATACAAGCTTATGGTATTTCGGGTTGGTGGCGGGGATGAACCTGAAATCGATGCTTCATTTGATATACACACAATTCCGGCAGTTATAGACGGGAAACGGTGAGCTAATGAAAAATATGCTGAATATTAACTGGCGATATCTGATAGTTTACGCCGCCTCCCTGGTAATGGAGGGCTGCTGGATATACGCATTTTTACTGATGCTCAACAGCTCAACCGTCGATAATCGTCTTTGGGTACCGGCGCTTGTCCTCATCTTTCCGGTATCATGGGTCTTTCACACATTGCTTCAAAACCTTCACTGGCATAAAGTTCCTGTTTTTATAGTCAGCTGGCTTGTCTGGTTGATCGTCCTGCTTTTGCTCGTGAAATTTCAACTCTTTCCCGACAGTGAATGGGCCGGGTTGGACTGGCTACTGGCAGTGCCCCGTGCAATAGTGCAGGTAATTTACACATTTTCTCCCGAGTTGCTTCTCCTTATTGCCAGTGCCGTGATCTGGTGGCTGGGAAAACGCATGGCGGACCGCGGTGTGAAATTTACCGGTATAGTGACAGCATTCCAGTTCGGACTGATTATGCTGCTCTTGACGTTTCTCATTGCGTACCTGCTTGATATTTCGGTTGCGCATTCGATTGTCATTGTTATCGTGTTCTTCATGTGTGCGTTACTGGGTATTTCGCTGGCACATGCAAAGGAAAATACCGGCTGGTTCTCATCGGGAATTAACCGGGGACAGTGGACGGGCTTGCTGCTGGTTGCCATTGCTCTGGTATTGATTCTGGGGCTGCTTGTCGGGCTCGTTGTTTCCGCCGACCTTTTACATATAATAGTTGCAGCATTGAAATGGGTCTGGGCATGGATAATGAAAATATTGCTCTTCCTGGCGAGCCTCTTTCCTTTTTCGGACCAGAGCGGAATTGTGCCTCCGGAAGCAATGCAACCGCAAATGGATGTGCCGGACATGGTCGAACTATGGAAAATGCCGGAAAACCTGAGAGCGATATTGCGCATAATATGGGCTGTAGTCTTCTGCGGGATAATCGTTATTGCCCTGTGGCAGATTTCATCGCAAATATTTAAATGGGTGCGCCGCAGGCTTGCAAATATGTCCGGTGACGAGATCGAACCGCTACGGGGAGCATTCAAAGCGGATATTATTGGCCTGTTCAGGTTTATAGCAGGAAAATTTCGCACTATGTTCCGGTCCGTTTTCAAAAGGCGAAAGGCTGATGTTTTGCCGGAAAACATGTCGGTCAGGCAGATATATCGCCATTTTCTGCGCTGGGCACGTTCACACGGTTATCCCAGGCACATTGCTCAAACCCCTTATGATTTCTTTTCTGTTATGAAGGACGTAGTCCCGGAACGCAGAGAGGAACTCTCTCTGATAACAGAGTACTATGTGAATGCACGCTACGGCGGTTCAGTGCCGGCCGGAGCCGGTTTAAGTCAACTTGCCGATGACTGGAAAAGAATAAAGAAGTCCAGGGTGAAAAGACCGAAGGAAGAACAAACAGACGTACAGGGAGAAAATGAAAATGGATAAAACAACTAAAGCAGAAAACATCGCAATATCACGGATTAAAGAGGCTGCGGAAACTTTTACGGCAAATGTCGGTAAGGTAATCGTGGGGAAACATGATACCGTCGAGCTGCTCCTGGCAGCTTTATTGTGCGAAGGACATGTTCTTATCGAGGATGTGCCGGGTATCGGCAAAACGATGCTGGCAAAAGCCATAGCGAAGTCTCTGGACTGCAGCTTCAGCAGAATCCAGTGCACACCGGACCTGCTCCCTTCCGATGTAACAGGAATTCACTATTTCAATCAGAGAGTGGGGGAGTTCGAACTGCGTCCGGGACCGGTCATGGCTAATATTGTCCTTGCCGATGAGGTAAACCGCGCTACACCGAGAACGCAATCGTGTTTGCTGGAGTCAATGCAGGAACGGCAGGTAACCGTTGACCTGGAAACGGTGCCGTTACCCCGTCCGTTTTTAATTATTGCGACTCAAAACCCTGTTGAACTGGAAGGCACATTTCCTCTGCCGGAGGCGCAACTCGACCGGTTCCTTCTTAAAGTCAAGCTGGGCTATCCCTCTGCGGAAGAAGAGGACGCGATTCTATTGCGATACCGGCAGGAGAACCCGCTGGAATCTCTGGCCAGTGTACTCGGTGCCGCGGAGCTGCTGGAGCTTCAGAAGTTATGCCGTCAGGTATTTGTCGAGGAAACCGTAAGGCACTATGTTGTTGCGATTGCGGCTGCGACCAGACATCACCGGAGCATCGAACTGGGCGCAAGCCCGAGAGCTTCGCTCGGACTTTACCTCGCTGCACAATCGCTGGCGGCGATAAAAGGACGCAGTTATGTGATCCCCGACGATATAAAGTACCTGGCGGTGCCGGTCCTTTCGCACAGGCTTGTCTGTAAACCGGAAGCACGGTTAAAAGGCCGTTCAGCGGATACGCTGATAGAAGAGATCCTCGATACAGTGCCGGTCCCGGTTGAAGATTAGAAACTTTATCCGTTCATTGCGTTTACCATGCTGCATGGGCCGCTAAACAAAAAGGCGGAAGCGTACGTTTTAATCCAAAAGGTAGCCATGGAAGGCCGGTGTCTGCTTCATGCTGCATAGCACCATCTCTTTGTGTGCAATCACCATATCCTGTTTTTACGATTTTTCAGCGAAAGTGTTGCAAATAGCAACAACCTGTGCTAGAGTAGTTGAACAGGAGCAACAACAACGTTGTTGTTGGTTAAAAGATATGGAATTATTAAATACCGGTCTGGTGCGAAGAATCACGGGAGCAACTGCACGGCAGCTTGATTACTGGAGCTGGAGCGGTTTTCTGGAGCCGAGCAGCATCACGGGCAACAAGAGACATTACTCGTTTGAAGATGTAGTGCGTATCATGGCAGTGATGAGGTTGAAAGAGGCGGGACTTTCATTGCAGGCAATACGGCAGGCTATTACGAAATTGCAGCAATATCACGAAGACCCCCTGCGAGAGTTGAAGCTGGTCGTATATCTTAATGACGTATATGTCTATCACAGCGCAGAAGAAGCGTACCGTGCGGTGGACGGACAGTCTACCTATCTTTTTATGGACCTGGGAAAAGTTGCCGATCAGACCGAGGCTTTATTGAGATCATTGGGATAGATGAATTTGAAAAATATATGGTTTGAAACGGAAGAATTGAGCTATGATGGGGTTTTCAGGAGCATATGTATGGGAGGTCACAGATGATCGCGTGCCCGGAATGCAAGACTGAAAATTATGAGAATTACCGTTATTGCTGTTGTTGCGGGAAAGAGCTGCTGCGGTATTGTCCTGTCTGCGGTGTGGCAAATACGCTTCAGTTCCAGTTCTGCGGTGAGTGCGGGAGCAGTCTGCTCAGGTTAAAGGGCGCTGATATTAAAGAAAATCCGTTTTTAGACAAAGTGCTCATTGCACAGAAGGGGCTTCCCGACGGGCTTACCGAGAAAGTGCTTTTACATCGAGGAGAAATAGAGGGGCAGCGTAAACTGGTGACAGTAGTGCGCTGTGATATAGAAGGATATTTCCCGATAAGCGCCAGGTTGGGCAGCGAGAGAGTGCAGCCGATCATGGAAGAGATATTTGATATTTTTTTCCGGAACGTGCATGAATATGGTGGTACCGTTAACGATTTGACATATGGCGGCATTACCGCATTTTTCGGAACACCGATTACGATCGATAATGCCCCCCAGCGTGCTGTCCGTTCCGCGCTTGCGATACATAGGGATATGGCTGCGCTCAGCCCGAAGCTGAAAGGTCAATACGCTATACGGCCGATGAAGGTGTGTATCGGCATTAATACCGGTCCGCTGGTCGTCCGGAAAATACAGGATGATCTTAGAATTGAGTTCACGCCGGTAGGTGATACGATGAATATCGCTGAAGGCATACGAAACCTTGCGGAGCCCGGCACTACTTATCTTACCGAGGAGACCTACACGTATGTTGAGCGTCAGTTCCGCTTTGAAGAGATCGGTGAGCGAAATCTGAATGGTGCTGAAGCAGCGGTAAAGGTCTTCCGGGTGATCACACCGGGCACAAAGAGGGCTATATTCAGCGTCGATGGCGAAAAGGGATTGAGGCCGTTTGTCGGTCGGGAGAGGGAACTGGAGATGTCGATGGATGCTGAGGACTATAAGACCGGATGTAGAGAAGATATCACATTAAAGGAACTGGATAAAAAACCGATAACATTCAAGGGCATGAAGGTCACCTATCAGGGTGAGATCATGCGTAAAATGGAATATGACGGTGTAACCGATATTCTGCTCGACGTGAGCAAGGATGAGCGCAGCGGCGACGACAGCATCTTTTTATGGTATGACGGTATAACTTCGGCTCTTGAAAATGACGTCGTGCAGGTATGGGGAGAAGTAAAGGGCAGCTATTCCTACACATCTGCCGCCGGCTGGAAAATCACGCTGCCTCTCGTACGTTCGCAGTACATAGAAGTAGTACAACCGATGAAAGTCGGAACGTGACCCGGTATATTGTCGCTATTCTGCCCGTGTTTACGAAATACGCTTTTATATCAAATACCACTGCTGTTATCTTCGTTATAGACCTGTTACAGTAAAGGAGGCGTTTTTATGCCTTTTAATGTACATGATGAAAGTGGAGGATAATGATGAAAGCATCGATGGGGAGACCGGGACGTGTATTTGTGTTACGGTTGGAAGACGGCGATGTTTTACCTGATTGTATCGAGCATTTTGCCCTGGAGCATGAGATAACGGCGGCATATGTGGTAGTAGTGGGCGGGATAGGAGGAGGCGACGTTGTAGTCGGGCCCCGGGACTCAATCCGGATGCCTCCGGAGCCAATGCTCCTGCCGATAGACGGTGCACATGAAGTAGCGGGAGTAGGTGTGATTGCTCCTGACGAAAATGGACGACCGGTATTGCATATCCATGCCGCGCTCGGTAGAGCGGGAAAAACAACTACCGGCTGCCTGCGGCCCGGCGTGAAAACATGGCTTGTCGGTGAGGCAATAATCAACGAGGTGCTGGACGTAAAGATAATGAGAAAGAAAGATTCAATGAGCGGTTTCAATCTGCTGGAAATAGCGGAATAATGAATGCGTACTTTAATACAGGACCGTTACTAAAGCATTCCAACGGGAGAGTTACATGGGGCGTCTGCAATTCGGATGTATGATGTTTATAGCGGGCGTCGTGTGTACGCTTATCGCGATTGTTGTCATCTTGGTGCTCTTTTACTTCAACGGGGATATCGACCTGTTTCCCTTCCTGTAAGTAATCTATCATTCATAAACGTGTGCACATTTAAAGATGAGAGTATAATAAGGCGAAGATTTACCCATCGGAAAGAATAATCATACGGCGTCCAACTGCATAAAAGATTTATGTATGAAACCGGGCTTATCGTAGTAATACCCGCTCCTGCAGGTGTGACGATAAGATGTCTTTCATCTGTTTACCTGTAATATCGAAAAATAATATAATCGCTCTGTTGAGTGTTCTATCGGCTTTTTGAGGGACGGAGCGTTAAGAGCGAACTTGTGCTTCGCCTGTATACCCCGTTCAGGGCAGGTCTTATAGTGAAGCCGGTGTAAAAATATTCATCGGGATTGGTCCTGAAATACATGAAAAAAGACAGCGTTCTGAGGGATAAAAACCTCTATATCATTTTTTGTATATCTATTCTTTCGGTCATGGGAGTATCTTCGATCACTCCTGCGTTTCCCCGTATTATTGAGGACCTGAATATCAGCGCCGGAGAAGTGGGACTGCTTATCACTGCATTCAGCTTGCCCGGTGCTGTTCTTGCTCCGTTTATAGGTATTATGACCGATCGTTTCGGCCGTAAAAGAGTGCTTGTTCCCTGCCTTTTTATTTTCGGTATTGCAGGTTTTTCCTGTACATTTACCCACAGCTTTTATACACTTCTCATTTTACGTGTGATCCAGGGGATCGGAGGAGGAGGCCTGGTTACACTTACGACAACGCTTATAGGCGACCTGTATAGCGGGAACAAGGTAGCAGAGGCAATGGGGTACAATGCGAGTGTGATCAGTTTCGGTGTAGCGATATACCCTACGATAGGCGGAGCGCTTGCCATGTTAAACTGGCATTACCCGTTTCTTTTACCGATAGTCGCGATTCCACTCGGTATTCTGGTGCTTACTCTGCTGCACAGCCCTGAGCCCGCTAAATCACTCGGGATGAACGACTATCTCCACGGAACGTGGAAATTCCTCAACAACAGACAACTGGTCGCTTTCTTCATGGTCGGTATTATAGCCGTGATCATACTTTATGGAGCTTTTCTGACATATTATCCGTTGTTTATGGCGGAATTTTTCGGTATGTCCTCTTTTGCTATCGGTATTATTTTTTCGGTGGGTTCTATTGCGATGACGCTTTCTTCTTCTCAGGTGGGCTGGCTCAATAAAAAAATTCCACTGGGTAACCTGTTAATCATGGCTTTTGGCGTCTATATTGCGGGGACTGTTATGGTACCCTTTATCCCTTCTATAACTTTACTTGTGCTTCCGACGCTTGTGTTCAATACGATCATTCCTTCTATCATGGCGGCAATTGCCCGGAAAGCACCGGTAGAATATCGTGCGGCAATCATGTCGATCAACACATCCATATTAAGGTTGGGTCAAACTATTGCTCCGCCTTTAATGACGCTGGCATTTAGCCTGGGCAGCTACAATTGGGTCTATTTCGGCGCGGCATTTTTAGCTTTTATAGGAGCGGTCATCGTTATGTTTTTTATAAAAACGGCACAACGTGATACAGCATATGAAAGTAATGATTAAAAACCGACGTGAAAATCCCGGAGACTTTCATCGATGAAAAAAGGTAGTTTGCTATTAGATAAAAACCTGTACTTGATTTGTTCGGTAACTCTATTGGGACTTATGTCGGTTGCCAGCATTGCGCCGGCATTCCCCAAAATAATGAGCGAGCTGGACCTTTCAAAAAACCAGATAGGACTGCTTGTTACATGTTTTAGCCTGCCTAGCGCCCTACTGGCGCCATTCCTCGGGATTATGGCTGACCGGATGGGAAGAAAAATAATACTGGTGCCCTGTCTCTTTATGTTCGGAATTTGCGGATTTACCTGCGGTCTTGTAAATAATTACACAGTAATCCTTATACTGCGAATATTTCAGGGTATCGGTGGAAGCGCATTTGCGACAGTTACCGTCACCCTTATCGCTGATATTTACCGGGGACCGAAAGTAGCGGAGATAATGGGTATCAACGCAACTGTTATCAGCGTAAGCGTTGCAATTTATCCTGTATTAGGTGGTGCTCTGGCAACGTTAGACTGGCATTACCCGTTTCTTCTGGCGGGACTGGCCGTGCCGGTAGGTTTTGCTGTTCTTTTCATGCTGGACAATCCCGAACCGGATGTTTCCCAGGACATACGTGAATATCTGAGCGGGACATGGAAATGCCTGAAGGATATACGGCTTATCGGTTATTATTTTATGGGCATTGTTGCATTTATTATACTCTACGGAGCTTTCATCACATACTATCCTTTGCTTATGGCGGAACGCTATAATACGTCGCCATTTGTCATCGGTATTGTCAATTCGGGTGGCTCTATGGCAATGGCAATATCTTCGTCACAGACGGGAAGGCTTACGAGATGGTTTTCAGCAGGTACGTTGATGAAGATTGCTTTTGGCTTTAATGTAATCGGTTCGTTAATGGTGCCCTTCATGCCTTCATTGATTCTCCTTATCGTGCCTTCGATACTCATTAATCTGGCTATGGGAATTATTATGCCCTGTCTACATACTACGATATCTCAAAAAGCTCCTATGGAATACAGGGCAGCGGTTATGTCTATCAATGCGACCTCAATCAGATTAGGACAAACGATGGGCCCGCCGGTGATGACACTGGCTTATGTGTTTGGTGGGTATACCGGTGCGTACCTTACTGCCACCTTACTGGCATTGCTGGTGGTGGTTATTGCCGTGGCATCCGGCAAGATGATGAAGAGTGGAGGAAAACCACAAAGTTGATATAAAGCGATGTATATGAGCGGAGTATCTATGGAAAGCGGTTGTATTTATTTAATATTGCGTTAAGTAAAGATTGACATATGTAGTTAAGCACTTTAAAATGTAATCATCATCCCTGGCGGAGAAATCCGCCAGCCCCCTCTAGGTTACGGTCTAGAGGGTTTTTACTTTATAAACCATGAACAGAGTAATTTTCCTGATCGATGGTTTTAATCTTTACCACTCTATATGCGATATTCAAAAACTTCCTAAAAATCTTAGTTTAAAATGGTTGAATATATATAGCTTTTGTAGCTCATTTTTACAACTTATTGATTCTAAAGCAAGATTAAAAGAAATTTACTATTTTTCTGCATATGCGACACATTTAAACGATCTTGGTATCATTAATAGACATATGAATTATATAAAATGTCTTGAATCCACAGGTGTAATACCGATATTAGCCAGGTTTAAACCAAAGACTATTACATGTGCTCATTGTGGAAGACATTTTGTTAAACATGAAGAAAAAGAAACGGATGTGGCAATTGCAGCGAAATTATTGGAAGTCTTTAGTAAAAATGAATGCGAGACCGTTGTATTGATTACAGGTGACACAGATATTATTCCCGCAATTAAATCAGCCCGGTCATTATTTTGTGGTAAAACAATTTTATGTGCATTTCCATTCGGCAGAAAAAATAAGGAACTCGTTTCAGTGGCGCCAAAGTCATTTAAAATACATGTAAATAGTTATATCAATAATCAATTTCCCGATCCTGTGGTCTTATCAAATGGTGAGAAAATATATAAACCTTCAAGTTGGTGAATTCGACAATACATTTTTGCTTAAAGTCCCAGTTTGTCCGCGATGCCCTTCATTGCCTTGAGCACGGTG
>CAZAIO010000016.1:0-19174 GCA_964485235.1 uncultured Dehalococcoidales bacterium | reverse complement strand
TTTTGCTTAAAGTCCCAGTTTGTCCGCGATGCCCTTCATTGCCTTGAGCACGGTGCCGATATGTTCCCGGAGAGACACGCCCAGTTCCGCGGCGCCGGTCTCTATCATCTGTCTATCCACACCTGCGGCAAATGATTTCTCTTTCCACTTTTTCATAACCGATTCAACGGTCACGTCGGCTATTTTCTTTGAGGGCCTGGTAAGCGCCACGGCTACGATAAGGCCGGTAAGTTCATCCACAGCGTAGATCGCTTTTTTCATATCGGTATCGCGGGCTGTTCCCGTATGGTCCGCATGTGCCAGCACACCTTCGATAAGCTCACCGGCGTAACCGCTGTCTTCGAGATACGTCGCCCCTTTGAAAGGATGGTCGGCAAGGTCCGGATATTTTTCGTAGTCGAAATCATGAAGCAGGCCTACGATACCCCAGCGTACCGGGTCTTCTCCCCGCTGCAAGGCGTATTCTTTCATCGCCGCCTCTACTGCGTAGGCATGTTTTTTGAGGTTCTTGTTGGTCACCCATTCATCCAGTATTTTTTGTGCTTCTTCCCCGGTAGGCCATTTGCTCATGGTTATCTCCTTCTTATGCTGTAAATACAACCGCAATAGTCCTGCCGGTACAGGTCCCATTGCCGTGCTGTCTGTATAGCCCGCTTGAAGCCGTCCTTTTTTTTAAAGTCCCGCGCCAGAAAAAGAGTTCCGCCGGCGTTCTTCCCAATCCGGTTGACCGTATCTGCCGGTTTGTGGGGGCTGATGGTGAGCGTAGAAGTGAACGCATCCGCTCCGCATTGTTGCATAAATTCAAACGTTTTTTCGAGACGCATCTGAAAGCAAATAGCACAACGGGCCCCGCCTTCCGGTTCGTTTTTTAGCAGGTCCGTACGTGCAAACCACTCTTCGGCATCGTATTCGCCGGCATGAAGCGGAAAATCGAGATATTGAGCCACAAGATGTGTTGTTTGTAGCCTTCTATAATATTCCTCCTCCGGATGGATGTTCGGGTTGTAAAAAAAGCCGGTCACCTGGTGACCTTCTTCCTTAAGTGTTTGTACCGCCCCTGCGGCACAGATCCCGCAGCAAATGTGTAGTAGGATATTCACTCCACGCACCTATATATTTATTGTTACGCCGACTCCACCGGCTATGTACTTATCCGGAAAAATAAGTCCGATTTCAGTTTTATACTGTGTACAATGACACGGACATACGAAGTCTACAGTGTTCAGCCTGTCGAAATCATCGAAGTCATGAAGGCCGCCGATAATTCCGTGAATAGGTCCTTTTTCGGCAGCGATATCCATGATTTTACCGAGTCCGGGATGCGCGCATCCGGTAATGAGGACTGTCCCTTTTTCCGTACTGAGCAGCAATGCTTGTTCGATATTGTTGAGCACGCCGGTACTGTATATGCCTTCGTAAATAGGAGTGGCGTTCTTTACTATGGTAACGTCTCTTACCGGAAGGTCACCTTCCAATGTCGCAGGAAGGTAAAGGTCAACATTGTCATTGAAAAGAAGAAATTCCGGCAGACCTCCGGCATGGTCGAAATGAGTATGGGAGATTACGATAGTCCCGATATCGAGAGGGGAGATTCCCAGAACAACCATGTTGTGTAATAGAACAGAGCCCTTCGCCCCGGTATCGAAGAGCAGGCCTGGAATGTCCGGTTCTTCTATCAGACAGGAGAATCCCCAGTCCTTAGTCGCCTGTTCATTGAATGTCTCGTTGTCGTAGAGAATTGTAATTTTCACGTGAAAACCTCGAATCGTATTGATGAATGTTCTTTATTCTAACCGGCCTGACTTAATCTGACAAAATATGCAGGGGAGCCCGTACATACTACGGTACCGGAAATGCGGTTCCCTCCGGCCTGACCGGTGAGGCGGAATAGTATCGACGTACTTTAGAGTAAAACTATTTTTTCAACGCGTCGATCTTTTTTAACGACAGCGCCGCCTGTTCTATGATCGACTGGAGCGCCTCAGCGGCGGCAAGACGTATTTCCCTGCGCTCATCTTTAAGGCGTTCTATTAATGTGGGTACGGCGAGCTTTATATCCGGCCCGATATCGGCAAGAGCTATAGCTGCGGCCCTGCTGACGGTTTCATTATTATCTTTCAATGTTTCGATAAGAGCAGGGACAGCGGCTTTCGCGTCCGGTCCGATTTTTCCAAGGGCTGTTGCCGCTCCCGCACGAATATATTCGTCGTTGTCTTTTAATGCATTGGTCAATATGGGCACAGCGGACTTATCGCCTATTTCACCGAGCGCCCATGTTGCCGCTTTTCGCACCCACTCCAGCTTAAGCGATTCTATAAGCTCAGGTACTGCGGACCTGGCGGTTTTCCCTATTTCACCGAGCGCTTCGGCAGCTCCTACACATACAGCCCAGTGCTCATCCTTGAGCGCCTTGGTAAGCGCCAGTACCGCTGATTCGTCACCTATCTCGCCGAGCGACCATGCAGCCACATATCGTACCGCCCAGCTTTCGTCCAGAAGCGTTCCTATCAATGCCGGTACGGCGACCCTGGAGTCCGCACCGAACTTGCTTAATGCCTTCCCGCTCGCCTCGCGGACGTTTTCATTTTCGTCTCTGAGCGATTCGATAAGGAAATGTATTGCCGTGCTGTCGCCTATCTCGCCGAGGCTCCATGCAACGGTCTCCCGTGTATGCTCCTCGCCATTCTTGAGTGCTCTTATCAACGCGGGGACAGCACTTTTTGCATCGGCCCCTATGGAACCCAGCGCGCTGGCAGCAGCTTTGCAGAGATATACCTGTTCCAGCGCATCTATCAGAGCCGGTACGGCGACTTCTCCCATTTTACACAGGGCTTTGTTGGCGCTCTTACTGACCAGTACGTCTTTATCATTCAGTGCAGCTATATATTTTTCAATTTCGGACCGTATTACCACCGGCTTCCTCCTTTTCATTTACCCGGCGGAGTATGCGCTTGTCCCGCGTTCAGGGCAACTATCTTCGGAGTGCTTAAACAGGAAATATTCTAGCTTGGCTTGCCGCTCCCGTCAATAGCCTTTATGTAGCGTATTTAGGCGTTCTGATATTTTAATCCTTTCGGGACAATCGTTGCGGAACGTAACGGGCCAATACAGTTATCATTACATGCACTGCCCTGCTTGATAGTCGGACAGCTTTTCCCTGAGGGTTTTCAGGTTTACGACATCTTCTTTGTTATATTGAAGCAACAGGTCCAGTGCTTTACGGTTACCGAAGTTCTTATAATTCTGCCATAGTAACACCGCTTCTGCTCCGTTGATATCCTGGAGCTGTCTCTGAATTTTCAACTGGCGTTCGACAGCTTTGAATCCACCCCTTAAATTATATCGCCAGCAGTCATACATAAGGTCGTGATGACTGAATTCGGTGGCGAGATCGATTCCCAGAAACATCTCGATAAAGGGTATATCGAATCTTTTCCCGTTGTATGTGTAGATAGTCTGGACGCCTTCAAGTGAGGTGAGAAGGTTTTTCCTGTTGATATGTCTGTCGACAAGTTGAATGAGTTTACTGTCGGTTGAGTTGCACAGGAAAATGCCCACTACCGTGATAGCATCGTGGTAAAATGACAGACCGGTGGTCTCGATATCCAGATAGGCGTCGAGTGCTCGAGCCATGATTTTTCCTTCATTCCCTTCTAGTTTACACCCAGCGGCACAACACAACGGATATATCAGGTCTTACCTTGCTGAGCGCTCATATGCCTTGTTTTTCCAGCTTCGCGGAAGGATGTACGTATCCATAAATAAGTATAACATACCCGTATAATATGTGCTTGATACGTTATACGGCTGAAGTGAAATATATGTATGTCATCCCGGCAGGGAAGGCAATGAGGTCTTCCCTGCCGGATAATTTAATGCTCAGGCGGGTTCAGCCGGTTTTTGTTTTTGTACCAGTACCACAAGTGAGCCCAGTCCGAAAAGTGCTGTTGCGAGCCAGATTACAAAGCCCAGGAACGGGACGATTCTCAGTACTCCTATGATAATGAGGCCGACGGCGAGAGCGCCTATCTGAAGGCCTCTCGATTCCGTTACAGTTGCCTGCCTGATGATAAGCCTGCCGAGAAATAGCGCAACCGGTATCTGGCTCAGGTAAAACGCAATGCCCCAGAGGGCCAGCGTGATCAATCCTATCGATATTCCGACTACGGTGAAGCATACAATGATCGCAGCAACCGGTGTAGCGAAAAGAAGAACAGCGCCCCAGCCCAAGCTCGGCAGCGGCTGGTGACGAATGGCATCAGCCGCTGAAATAGTCTTGCGTGGTGCGATTAAAATAATGATAATTCCTATCAGCAGTATCATGAGGAAACCGAGTACTTTGCCCCATACTTTACCGGCTATTCCCCGGTCCTTTTTAACTTCGGGGATATTATGAGTTGTGGAACCCTGCAGTGTCGCTCCCGAGTCTATTTTTGCTTCTTTTTCACTGACATAGGTCAGATTGCCGCCGATACTTCCTGTTGAAGCAATTGTCAACGTGTTTACGCCAAGGTTAACATCGCCACTTACTTTACCGGCGATCGTGACCGCCCCGCCGCCGCCTTTGATACTTTTTCCGACGGTCCCGTTAATAGTGACATTCTGTCCCCCGCAGATAAGGTCGCCGACTATCTGAGCCGTATTGTTGACATAGAGATAGGACCCGAAAGCTAACAGGTCTCCTTCGACTGTTCCGTTAACGGTGATCTCGTTGCCTGCGATTCTTGCTGCACGGCCTATTTCTCCATTTATCGTAATCGTTTGTCCAGCCGCGACAAGGCTTCCCGCGACCGTCCCGTTGACGGTGATCGTCCTTCCCGCTGCCCATACATCGCCGTTCACAGTGCCGTCGATAACGATATTATTACCCCCGATATAAAGGTCGTCATCGATGACCTCTCCGCTTGCGACGGTTGCCGTATCTGCGCTGCGTAGCTCTGCCGCCAGCACCGGGGATGCGAAGACGAGAATCATTGACGTTATAAACAGGGCTAAAGTCAGTATGCTGATAAAACGTTTAAACATCTCTTCCTCCTCAAAACATCATGAAAGGGTTTGCGGATATATATGATTATCTCTTATACAGCCTGCTATTGTACAGCCGCGCTATTAAACGGATAAGCTAGAAGAAAGGAAGGCGTATTTTTTTACGAAAGTAATATCCGGCTAAAAGACCGAATAACAGCCCGCCGAGGTGTGCTTGCCACGCAATTGCTATACCAGGAACGATAGAGATTAATGAGAGGATGACGAATCCGCCAATTATGGCAGCCCATAGCGGTATAGGAACAGGTATTGGAATTACCATCACTTTTAACTTCGGCGTTAAAACTGTAAGCGTACCTCCCAGAGCAAATACCGCACCGGAGGCTCCTACGGCGACAGCATACTCGGGACCGAGGAGGAAAAAGAAGAGGTTGCCTACTATCCCGCCGAGGAAGTAGATAATCAACATATTTCTCGCGCCGATCAGGCTGATGAGGAAACGTCCGAAAAAGTAGAACGTCAGCATATTAGCAAGGATATGCCAGAGTCCGGCGTGTACGAACAGGTTGGTGACAATCGTCCAGGGAGTTTTCAGAAAGACAGCTTTTTGCAGCCCGAGTACGTAAACCAATTCGGGAGCGATTTTAACGGCGATAAACACCAGCAGGTTCAGAATAACTATTATCCATACGGGAGTAAGGTTTTCTTTGTATCCTCTATATCTCATTTTTACCTTTTATAACTTCTGTAAGAAATGCTGTGCCTGTTCATCCAGTTCATAGCTTTGCACTTCCACTTCAGAACCTTTATCTTTTTCAGTGGCTTTCACATAGATATGTCCTGCGTTTTGAGCAAAGCATGCGCAGCACTCCCGTTCCTCCTTGCTTTGCTCATGTACTTTCAATCCCAATCCTTCCGGCCCGAAAAATTTCACCGCATTCTGAAGTACTTTTGACGGACTGTTCACGCAGTGCTTGCAGTAATGTGCCATCGTAGTTACCTCCTGTTGATTCGGGTACGAAACAGACGGAACGACTCTCTTAATAAACCCTGTGTTATGCAATATGCCGCATTTACCGATATGTTAACCATGAAGCTGCGGTCAACTTCCGGCATCTATAATACTATAGAATAGAAGGGCGGAATGCAAATAAGCTAAGAAGTTCACGTAATTCTTTCGGGGGCGTATATCCCAGTTCAAACAGAAATAAGGCAGATATCGAAATGGAGTTTATTCAAAAAACCGGTATTTTTATTCCGGCGCCTATTCGTAATATCCCGTGTTGCTCATTGGCATAGAGTGTAACCACACGGATAAAAACTTTTTCTGAAGACGTCATGTTATTTGAATGACGGAATCGAAGCAGTCACAATAGGAAGTATCGTGTACGTAAATTTTGTGCGTTGTGAAGCTGTTTTCGGTGTTCACACGATTAATCGTTGTTCGTTCGGGATGATTGTTGAGGGGCTTACTTCCGGTCCGCAGCAAACACCAAAAGAGAATCTGTAAGCAATATGAGAGCGCTGAAAAGCAGAAAAAAGAAAATCGTTGTTAATCTATTGACCGATATGTTAAAATTATGTTTATACACGGGACGCCCTCCTGTGTGGGACTCTGCTAGTAAGCCCCTCAAGCCCTAGCAGAGTCTTTTCTTTCTCATCTATTGTACACCCCTGCTTGTATTCGTAAATGGGGAAATGGTACCGTATATGAGTAGTATTAAAGTCCCGTTGACTATTTCCCCCGATTAAATCTATACCGTCCGTTATTCTCGCGTACGCAGATTCCGTGACTTCAATAAGGGATTACACGGCAGCCCTCCTGCGCAGCCCTGCCTTGCTCTGGCGAGCAGCGGTAGAACTGTCTATCTAATGCTAACATGTCCTTTAAAATGGTAAATGACGTAATAGTACTATTTTTTAATAATAGAAAGTACCATTGACATAATGGAGACAAAGGGCGTGAGCGTAATTTCAAGGGGTTCTTTTAAAAACAGGAAGATATACGACGTTCTATAGCTACGGGGAACAGAATGATATTATACCGTTCCCCGTACGTTAACATGTTCATATAATACACGTGTTCAGCATTCTATTCCCGTACGGGCAGAGACACCTTCCCGGTAATAGTGTTTGATTTCCTTCATTTCGGTAACCAGGTCCGCTTTATCGATAAGCTCCTGCGGTGCGTACCTGCCGGTGAACACAATTTCTACGTTTTCCGGTTTGGATGAAATAATGTCGTACATATCATCGAGGGTTATCAGGTTGAAAAAATGTGCAGTGATGATCTCGTCGAAGATAATGATCTCGTACTCACCGGACAGCATAGCTGCCCGGGCTTTATCGAGTCCGTCCTGTGCAATTTTCACATCTTCCTCACACGGCGGGTCCTGGACATGAATAAAGGACTCTTTCCCGTACTGCTCGATGGTAATATAGGGCTGTACCATTTTTGCTGCATCGAGTTCCCCGTAATGTTGCCCTTTCATGAACTGGCCGATATATGTTTTCATACCGCTTCCCATCGCACGGAACGCCAGTCCGAGCGCAGCAGTAGTCTTTCCCTTGGCATTTCCCGTGTATACCTGGACGTAACCTTTTCTCAGCGTTTCATGTTTCTGTGTCGTCATTAGCAGTTCTCCTCTTTATCGCTCGCTTTATAGCTGGAAACATCGAGAAACCAGTATCCTTCTTCATACCGTGGTTTACCCTCTATTATAGTAATTTTTTTCCGGAAAATGGGACCGTCGGTAATCAGGGTATGATATTCTCCTTTCTCCCCGCACGGATGGATTTCGGTTAACGCGTAGAGATCTTTAAGTGTATCTTTGTTAATGGTCTTGCCAATCCAGTTTTGCGGAAGCGTGCCGTCTTTTATACATACGATTACCGATTCGAATCCATGCTCGATAAGTTCATTCATCATGGTGTGTGGTTCCATACCCCAGCACGGCGAAATGAAGGTGATATCAAGTTCCGCTGCCATTTTTTCATTCCATTCCCGTGCCTCGATAAGGTCGATATCTCCAGTTATTATGGTATGTATTCCATGCGGTTTCAACTTATTATTTACCACATCTCTGAATCCCTGTTCATAGGTAGGCCACGTAACTTCTTTCCGGACAACGGGTATTCCCAAGGCTTCTCCCTGGAGCCGGATGATTTCCGGATCGATTTCATGCGACATGGAATTACCGGTATTTGCGTTCATAAGGCTAATTAAAAAAGAAATTTCTATTCCCTGTTTCATTGCTTTATAACATGCGAGACAACTGTCTTTTCCTCCGCTCCACGACATTGCAGCTTGCATAGTGGTACTCCTTAAATATATTGGTTCATTATTGCATTTATCTTTATTTATATATTAAATGTAAATAAAGTATTTTTACGAAGATAAAATTGCTAATAAGAATCGCCGGTGAAAATTATGATCACCAATTATCCGGGATCAGAAAGATTATGCTTGCGTTAACAACTGCTGAATAAGCAGATATTGTGTTCTATCATATCTCTTCGGCGCTGTTGATCGTCAATGGTATAATTTCAGACATCGCGGGGTGGATATGGATTGCCTGGTTTATCTCGTCTCCATATCCTTCAGATGTCATGGCGTTGACTACTTCCTGTATGAGAATAGGCGCATACGGGCCGACAATATGAAAGCCGAGAATATGTTCGGTCTCCTTTTCTATTATCGCCTTGACGAAGCCTTCTTTTTCCATCATCGCCTCGCCTTTGGCAACATCCCTGTACTTTACCCTGCTCACCAGTATATCGTGGTCTTTTCCCGCCGCTTCTTCGGTAAGGCCTACCGAGGCGATTTGCGGATAGGAGTAGACGGCATGCGGTATCGCACTGTAGTCCATTTTCATTTTTATATTGTGCAGCTCGTTTTGCACCATAAGCGCCGCCTCGCGGTTTGCGACATGGGTAAACATCTGTTGACCGTTTGCATCGCCTACTGCGAATATATTCTTTTTGCTGGACTCAAGGTACTCGTTGACCTGTATGAAGCCTCTTTTATCGAGCTCGATGCCCGTCTTTTCCACATGAAGCAGGTCGGCGTTCGATCGCCTTCCTACAGCGACGAGCAATGATTGCGCGCTGAACTCCCTCGGATTTCCGGTGGTCCTGTCTTTTGCGATGACTGTTATGCCGTCATCGTTCTTTTGAACCTCTTCCGCGAGTGTATTCGTATATATGTCCATCCGGTTGCTTAATGCTTTCTTCAGCACCTCGGATATTTCGGGTTCTTCCGCAAGTACCAGCCTGTCAGCCATTTCCACGATAGTGACTTTAGTTCCCATCGCAGCAAAGAAATGCCCGTACTCTACTGCAATATAACCGCCTCCGATTATAATGAGGCTCTCCGGCTTTTTCGTCATCTGGAGGACGGTCTCATTGGTATGATAGCTTATGCTGTCCAGCCCTTTAATCGGAGGTATCAGGGGACGGGAACCTGTAGCGATGAATATTTTTTTTGCCTTTATTTTTTCTTTGTTTACTTCGAGCGTATAGTCCCCGACAAAATGTCCCTCACCTTCATAGAAGTCCATCTCTTTTGTCTGTACGACGCCCTCGCGGATGTGATTCCTGCTTTCCTTGATATTTTTTCTCATACGTTCCATTATCGAACGAAAATCTATATTTGTTATCTCTGCACGGATACCCAGTTTTTTAGCTTCCTGGATCTCGACGATTCTATCCGCAGGGTAAATTAACATTTTCGAGGGGATACAACCCAGATTCAGGCATGTACCGCCGAGAGGTCCCCTATCTACAAATGCGACCTTCAAACCATGTGATACTGCCTCTTCAGCGATAAGCGCTCCGCATCCCGATCCGATGACCATAATATCGTAATGTTTCATACTTCACCTCCGTTTTTATTGCATCTATACGGTACCGTCTGTTTTATCAGGAGTATTTACCGGTCTTATCATAGCCCGTGCAGGGGCACCGTCTGCACCTGCTATTCTGAGCGGCAGGCAAATAAGGTCGTACGTACCCTGCATAACACGGGAAAGGTCCAGTCCTTCGATGATCCATATGTCGTGCCCGAGCAATATCTTATGTGTTTCCGCGCCGTCCCGGTGGTAAGCGCCGACGGAAAGGTAATCTATACCCGCCATTTTAATGCCGCATTCGACCAGGTATCGTGCCGCATCAACCGAAACATAGACATAATCTTTTGTGAATGTATCCGTATACCGGGTCCTCAATGAGTTATTTGTCTTGAAAAGTATACGTTCTCCCTGACGGACATGATGCAAAGCCAGCTCTTTTGTGGTGATAGATTGCCCGTCCTGTATTTCTATCACACGGGCTTTGCCGATTGTGATGTCGGGAGGCATGAGGTCGATGCTTTTCCCTTCCGGAAAGTAATGTACAGGGGCATCGATATGAGTGCCGGAATGTGTTCCGAGGCATAGTGCGGAAACGGTGGTTATATATTCAGGCCCTTCTTCCCTTATACGTTCGATCGTTACCGGAGGGTCACCCGGCCAGCAAATCATGGAGTTTTGCAGAGGTAAAGATATGTCCATCCACTCATTGTGTCCAGTATTCATCGTTTATTCCCGTTATATTAAATATTTCCGAAAACCTTACAGGATGTTCGTTCTCCTCTGAATAGCCATGAAAAAATTGTTATGTCTTATATATTTCTGTCAAGCCTGTAAAAATGTTGCCTGATTTTCAGGAGCTTACGCAATGATAATTGACCGGACTACCTCTACCATAAAAACTCGGACCACCTCCGCTGACTACCGTTTGCGAATCGGGACATTATGAATTCTACGTTTGTGGAAAGGGCATGTCAAGGTTTTATACGCGTTTATATTGCGGATATTGTAGTCGGGCCATAGTAATGTCCGGGCTATTTTAAATAAATCCGAATTTTGCATAATGCAAACAATAGCGAATTGAAATAATACTGTATGGAAACTATAATTGAGAAGATTTGGACGAAATAGGAAGACAGTTTATACGTGCCTGTGCTGCCAAAGGTCGTTCTGAGCATTTATTATATTTCCAGCGATGGAGACAGGAGGTAGTGAAATAAAAAAGAAATTACCAGATAATGCCGAAATACAAAATACTTCTAAACAGATCAAGGCAAGAAAGTACATCTACATTTCATCTTTTTCTCACGCAGTGAACCGGTATGTGAACATTATCTCAAGGCAGAGCAAATCGAACCGGAACAATATCGCGGTACTTACTCAACTGATCGCACACGGGGGTGTTATGCATCCCACGCAAATGGCACGATTGATGTGGATGCCAAAATATAGCATGACGAAGATTATCGACAGCCTCGAAGAAAGCGGTTTTGTGGTTAGGCAACGTGTTGACGAGGACCGCAGGGCCATACTAATAAAAGTGACTTCATCCGGGCTGGAGTTCATGAACGAGACCCTTAAGAACCATGATCTGTTATGGAAGGAAGTAATTGACAGCCTGAGTAGTAGTGAGCAGGAAGAGTTTATCAGCCTGATTCAGAAAATGGTACGTTCATTTCCTCAGGATGTTATTAATGCACACATATTTTAAAAGCAGTATTCTCTGCAAATGATTTCCTGAAATAAAAGCATATTTGATAGTAAAAACAGGACTGCTCCCGGCAATCTGTATATAAAACAACTATCTGTATATAAGGAGAACATTTATATGTCGCGGTTTGTTTCTGTGAGCGGAGAAGACCCTATGAGCACTTTGTGCAGAATGGTGAAAGAAACAGGCTACGATGATTTGCCGGGAGATGTGGTGGAATATGCCAGGCTCTGCATATTGGAAACCATGGCTGTCATTGTCGGCGGTTCATCGGCGGACGGCATTGCGGAAATAGTCCGGTTTGTGAAGGACAAAGGCGGAAAGCCTGAGAGTATCATCCCGTTCTACGGAGGAAGGGTACCCGCTTCGGAAGCGGCGCTTGTTCTAGGTCCGATGGCGCGGGCGCTGGACCTTGCCGGCGGGCATGTCGAAGGCGGGCACTGTACTGAATATATTGTACCGGCGTTGCTTGCTGCAGCGGGACTCAGGGAAAGAGTATCCGGCAAAGAATTTATTCTTGCGTTTGTGCTCGGTCAGGAAGTGTTGATCCGCATAGGCATGGCGTTCAGGCTGGTAAGCGAAGGCATACCACGCGGTTATCAGGGAGGACATTATACGTTCGGCGCTATTGCCGCTGCAGCGAAACTGCTCGGGCTTAACATGGATGAGCTGGAGAATGCCGAGGGTATCGGGCGTGGTACGGCACAGCCTCACGATTCGGCTATGTATGAACCTCCCACGCTTATGGTACGGGTACATCATGGCTTTGTCTGCCAGAGCGCTATCAACGCGTGTCTGCTGGCGCGTGCGGGCATAACAGGACCCCGCGGTGAATATAGTAACGTGCTCACCGGGCCGAGAGGCTATCTTTCATTCGCCAAATGGGAGACCGACCCTGCCGCACTTACGGAAGAGCTGGGCGAAAGGTGGGAGATGATGAATATATTGATGAAGCCGTATTCGTCCTGCGGTTGCACTCATACTCCTATCGACGGGTTACTCGACCAGATGCGTCTCTACAATTTCGATGTCGACGATATCGCCCGTATCGATATCGATGTGCCGCACCATAGCTGGACCGTAGTGTGTATACCGGAAGAGAGTAAATGGAACCCGCAAACGATACCGGAATGCCAGTTCAGCTTGCCCTATACGGTCGCGACCGCAGCGTACGAAAAGGACTTTTTCCTGGATGCATTCATGCCGGAGGCGCGGGCGCGGCAGGACGTGCGTGAGCTTATGACCAGGATACACGCAAAAGAAGACCCGGCTTTGCCGTTATTTTCATCGCGGGTCAATGTAACGCTTAAAAACGGCGAGACATGTGCGAAAGAGTACTATTATTTTCCCGAAGGACAGCCGAAAGTAGTAATGACTGAAGCGCAGTTGATCGACAAGTTCAGGAAATGCGTTCCTTTCGCAGCCTGCAAATTAGGAGATAATGCAGTAAATTCGGTAATTGATGCTATACTAAATCTTGAGCGTGTCGATGATATAGTCGATGCTTTGCTGGTCCCTTTCACTCCCTCTTAGTTACAGCACGATAATATCGTCCGCTTGTCCGGACCGAAAAATAAATTGAAAGGAATACTATCGATGGGAAAACTGACAATTCATCCGATTCCGCTGTTAAGAGTTATCGACCGGTTTGGAAAGCCGAAAATGACGTATCTCTACAATTTCGGCGAGGATGTGGATACATGCTGTTTTGTGTGGTATATCGAAGGTGCAAAGGAGAAGGTACTGGTCGATGCCGGACTGTATTATGAGACCACGATAAAGCGGGGGCGGCCTAAAGAGCTGGTGACAGCTATTCAAACGGTTGAGGAGGGGTTGGCAAAATACAATATAACGCCTGCCGATATCGACAAAGTTATCATAACACACCTGCACTGGGACCACATAGAGCTTGGCAGAAAGTTCGTCAATGCAAAATTCGTAGTGCAGGAAGAGGAGTTGCGCATCGCACAAGACCCGGAGTTAGCCGGAGAAGGATACGTGCAGGAACTATTAACGGGGCTGGACTTCGAGGTGGTGCGCGGCGATGCACAAATTATGGACGGCATCAGGGTAATGCTCACGCCGGGGCATACCGTCGGCGGGCAATCTGTTATTGTGGAGACGGAAAAGGGCAATGCGGTCTTTCCCGGTTTTTGTTGTATCAGGGAGAACTTCGAACCCCGCGAGGAGATCAGGAAAAAGACCCCGTTTATAATACCGGGCGTTCATCTGGACGTGCCGCAATGCCGTGAGAGTATGCAGAAAGTGATCGATGCCGCAGATATAATCCTACCTCTGCACGAGCTCGAATATCTGGAGATCGATAGTATTCCCTGATAGCCGGGTTATTATTGCGAAAGGATAAGAATAAGAATAGATGGAAAAACTGATCATACATCCCATACCGATAATGTACGGGAATTTCCCGTATGCCAAATCAAGAATGACCTATCTTCATTATCTGGACGAGGACCTCAAGATCTATTGCTTCATATGGTATATCGAAGGGGCAAAGGAGAAAGTTCTGGTGGATGCGGGCTCGACCGCAGAAACCGTTGCAGGTATATATGCTGATGAGGATATAAATCTAGTACAGACCCTGGAAGAAGGGCTGGGAAAATATAATTTGAAACCTGCCGATATCGATACGGTGATCGTTACTCATCTTCACTGGGACCATATCGGGCTGGCGCATAAATATACCAATGCCAGGTTCATAATACAGGAAGACGAGTTGAACGATGCGAAAAGCTACAAAGTTCCCACCGAGGGATATATACCGGCGCTGTATAACGACCTGAATTTCGAAGTAGTGAAGGGCGATGTGCCGGTGATAGACGGTATAAGCGTGATGCTCACTCCGGGGCACAGTGCCGGAGCGCAGTCCGTTGCCGTGGAGACGGAGAAAGGTGTGGCGGTAATCCCCGGCTTCTGTTGCATCAGGGAGAACTTCGAACCGCGGGAAGATATTCGGAAAAAGAATCCTTTTATAGTGCCCGGCGTACATATCAATGTGCCGCAGTGCCGTGAGAGTATGCTGAAAGTAATTAAAGCTGCCGATATAATCGTTCCGCTTCACGGCCTGGAATACGTCACACTGGATACGGTACCGTGATATACGGTGTGCTGTTCTTGACACGTTCCACGGGCAGCACATAAAATTGTTTCTACCGGCGGAGCAATAAACAGTGTATGCTGTTTTTCTCCTGTATGTTGACACAATAAAGCAAATAGTTCGCGGGGAAATATTTATATCCGACCGGTTTAATTTTAAAATAAGGAGCTTTCATGACACGGTTCAGCAGGGTAGTACCGGCAATTCTCACCGATGATCCGGAAAGCCTGGAAATGATGATTCGCCAGGCGGAGGAGTTCACCGGTTACGTGCAGGTGGATATTATGGACGGGCAGTTCGTGCCCAGCAAGAGCATCACCGTAACACACCTGCATAATCTTGTAATAAACCTGGAGTGGGAAGCTCATCTTATGGTGATGTTCCCGGAGCGTTATTTTGAAAAGTTTCGCCGTGCCGGGACGGGAAAAGTCGTATTTCACTATGAGGCGACTGACAGGCATGCTGAAGTAATTGACCATGCACGTAAATGCGGGCTGAAAGTCGGACTGGCAATCAATCCTGAGACGCCGGTCTCCGATACGCTGCCGTTGCTGAGCGCAGTCGACAGCGTGTTGCTGCTTACGGTCAATCCCGGCTACTATGGAGCGCCCTTTATACCGGAAGTGATGGACAAGGTTGCCGAGATCCGTGCCGTTTATCCCGACCTGGAAATAGGCGTGGACGGTGGTATAAAGGAAAACAATATCGTGGATGTAGCGCGGAAAGGCGTCGATATGATCTGCGTAGGCAGCGCCGTATTTCTACAGCCGCAACCGGGCGAAAGCTACAGACATCTTCAAGAGATGGTTAATAGTATATAAAACCCTGCCCTACGGGTTTTTCGAATAACGCTGCTCGATATCCAGCACCTTCTTCAGCCTGCGCTGATAGCGGTCCTTGCCGGAGAAAGAGGCATTAAGAAAGGACGTAACCAGTTCCTGCGCAAGTTGCACTCCAATTATACGTGCTCCCAGACACAGTACGTTCATGTCGTCGTGTGCCACCCCCTGCCATGCCGAATAGGTGTCATGGCAGATGCCTGCTCTGATCCCCGGTACTTTGTTCGCCGCAATACAGGCGCCAACACCGCTGCCGCAGATGATAATGCCGCGGTCCGCCTTGCCGGAAGCGACGGCCTCTGTGACTGCGAGAGAAATATCGGGATAGTCGTCGTTGGGGTCAAGGCTGTACGCCCCCATATCCGCGACCTCACATAGTTCCTGCAGCCCGATGTATAACCTTTCTTTTAGCTCGAAACCGCCGTGGTCTGCACCGAGTGCAATCCGTAGTTTTTTTTCGTTCATTTTCCAACCAGTCGTCGTGCTTCATTCGCGACATGTAACGCAGTGAAGCCGAACTTTTCATAGAGCACCTTCTGCGGTGCGGAAGCGCCGAAACGGTCCATACCGATAGCCTTGCCCTCGAGCCCGATATAGCGTTCCCAGCCTATAGGAGTGCCGGCTTCGATTGACACCCGCGCCGTGATATCCGGCGGCAATACTTTCATACGGTAGTCCTCCTTTTGCGCTTCGAAAAGCTCCCATGAAGGCATCGACACCACACGCGCCGCTATACCCTGTTCGGCGAGAAGTTGCGATGCTTCCAGCGCGATGTGCAGTTCGGAACCGGTGCCGATGAGGATACATTCGGGCGTTTTCTTCGTATCAAGGAGCACATATGCGCCGCGATGGACTCCGCTTGAAGGCGCAAGCACCGTGCGGTCGAGCACGGGTAAATCCTGCCGGCTTAGCACGAGCGCGGTTGGCCCGTTCCTGCGCATAAGCGCCGCTTTCCATGCCTCCGCTGTCTCCGTGGAATCGGCGGGTCGTATCGTAATCAGGTTCGGCACAGAACGCAGACCGAGTATATGTTCGACAGGCTGATGGGTCGGGCCGTCCTCACCCAGTCCGATAGAGTCGTGTGTGAAAATGAAAATAACGCGCTGACCCATGAGCGCAGCAAGACGCACCGCGGGGCGCATGTAATCGTAAAATACCAGGAATGTCCCGGTGTACGGGATAATTCCCCCGTGAAGCGCCATACCGTTCGCCAGCGAACCCATTGCGTGTTCCCTCACGCCGAAATGAATATTGCGTCCGGCATAGTTTCCGTGACCGAAGTCCTTCTCGCCTTTCAGGAGTGTTTTGTTTGAAGGTGCAAGGTCCGCCGAGCCTCCGAAAAGGGCTGGTATCCGGGGCGCAAGCGCATTCAGCACCGTTCCCGAAGCGGAACGTGTTGCGGACGGTTTATCTTCAGCGGTGAACAGAGAATCGAGCCCTTTGTCCCACCCCCGTGGAAGCTCACCGTTGATATCCTGTTGAAACTGTCTATAGTCGTCCGGGTACAGCTCGCGGTATTGCTCAACAAGCTTTTGCCATTGTTCCTGTGCCTTCGCACCGCGTTGCAGTGCATTGCGCATATGAGTGAGTGCCTCCTTAGGAACCGTAAAAGTCTCGTCTACGGGCCACCCCATGCGCTTTTTGGTCAATATCACTTCCTCTGCGCCCAGCGGTTCACCATGTGCCGATGCCGTTCCCGCTTTGTTGGGACTGCCGTAGCCTATGACTGTTTTGCATATGATAAGGCTGGGGCGTGTTTTCTCTGCCTGTGCCTCGCGCAATGCTCTATCGATTGCCTCGATATCGAGGCCGTCTATCGGTCCTACCACATGCCATCTGTACGCCTTAAAGCGGTCCCCAACGTTTTCGGTGAAGGTCAGTTCGGTACAGCCTTCAATGCATATATGGTTGTCGTCGTAAAGATAGATAAGCTTACCCAGGCCGAGCATTCCGGCAAGCGAAGCCGCCTCCGATGTGACGCCTTCCATCAGGTCGCCGTCCGAGACAAGCGCATAAGTGTAGTGATCGACTATCTCACAGTCGGGCTTGTTGTAGAGGGCTGCGAGCCGCCGTTCGGCGATTGCCATTCCCACTCCGCTGGCGAACCCCTGTCCCAGAGGACCTGTCGTCATTTCCACACCGGGAGTAAGTCCGAATTCGGGATGCCCCGGCGTTTTGCTGTCCCACTGGCGGAACTGCTTTATATCTTCGAGGGAGAGAGCGTACCCCGTGAGATGCAGCAGGGCATAGAGCAACGCAGAGGCGTGACCTGCCGAGAGAATGAACCTGTCCCTGTCCGTCCACGCCGGGTCCTGCGGATTATGCTTGAGATTGCGGTCCCAGAGGGTATACGCGACAGGTGCCGCGCCCATGGGGGCACCCGGATGTCCGGAGTTCGCCTTCTGTACGGCATCGACTGCCAGAAAACGTATGGTATTTATACAAAGGTCGTCAATTACTGTCATTATATTATGTGACTCCTATTATTGTGTTCGTTATTTGGTCAAAACGCTGCGATAGTGATTATAAATGAATAAACTGTCCGGCGTCACATGAACGGGAGCACATCCGTGCTTTTGTGATGTGACGGGCTCCAAGAACTGAGTTTAGCCGTCATTTGTGCGGATGTCAATAGAGGAAATATTGAATAAAGTTACTGTTATTCATTAATAAACTTGTTGATAACCATAGCTTGCGACAGATATATTAGTGTAAAGTGTTGATTTGATTGACTAACAGAAGACTGATATGTAATAATCTGACGTAAGATGTAAGATGTAAGATGTAAGATGTATGACGTCTTATATAGGAGGCGGATCATGAGAAAGTCAATAGATGTAATAGTACGGCCTAAACGGCAAGTTACTCTGCCTGGAGAAATATGTGATGCGCTCGGTATACGGCCGGGCGACAGGCTCGAACTGGTTGTGGATGGCGATAGACTGATAGCAAGGCCGAGGAAGACGGTAGCACTGGAAGCGTTGCACGAAATACGGGAAACCTTCGAACGATACAGTGTTACAGAAGAGGAACTGCAAAAAACGGGACGCCAAATAAGGCATTCACTAACACGGGACAGGTATGCCGGAGAGGCTTGAATTGCGTATCTTTCTCGATACGAATGTGATTTTTTCGGGCCTTTATTCTTCGCATGGGCCTGCCGGTATTATTCTGGAGCGCTTTGTCAACGGTGAATTCATAGTTATAATCTCTCAGCAGGTGCTGGAAGAAGTTGTGCGTACCATGAAAGCAAAAATTCCTGATATGCTGCCATCGCTGCGCGTATTCCTGGAAAATGTTTCGCTGGAAATTGTAAGAGATCCGGTATATTCAGAGATAATTCCCTGGAAGCAAATAATAAACCTCGAAGATGCTGCTATCCTTGTTGCAGCGGCATCTGCGCAACCGGACTATTTTGTGACAGGAGATAAGCATTTCCTTGATAATCCTTGGGTCCTTGAGAAGTCAGGATTACGAATTGTGTCACCTGCCCGGTTTCTCGATTATTTCAGCGAGAAGTCATCGTCCGGATAAAATAGAAATTACGCTGTCTTTATAAAAAGAAAAAAGCTTTTTCTTATTCTTAAAAACATGGTACATTTCTATAGCATATTTTAATATGGAGGTTATCTCAGTGAAAGTCGACATCTACTACTGCACCGTTTGAAATTACAAA
>CAZAIO010000015.1:0-31283 GCA_964485235.1 uncultured Dehalococcoidales bacterium | reverse complement strand
TTGTGTCATAGCTCAGGCAAGATTTAACAAAATCGGGGAATAAGTATTTATATATTTTATGCCTAAATTGCTTGATCTGAAACAGGCTTTTCCACCGGTAATGATTGTTTATTAACCCGTTATTCATTATGCAACAAAAAGCAAAAGTGTTTAGCAAAACGGGGGATTATTACTTGCATAAGTAAACCAGGCTTTCAGATAATCTGGCTGAAGAAAATATTGCGGTTTCCTACGTTATACACTCTGGTGGAGCTGATGGGATTCGAACCCACTACCTCCTGAATGCAAATCAGGCGCTCTCCCAACTGAGCTACAGCCCCATGTTGTGGCAATAATTATACCCGCAAGTTAATCCGTTAACAAATGCCGGGCTTTTCCGTTCATCGGCATATTACGCCGAAAACGTTAATTTCGTGCCGGACATGTTTAAAATGAACGCATCGGGCATGGCGTTTTCAATGGCGGCGACAGCCGTCCTTCCCGTGCAGTGCGTTGGAATTATATAGTCGGGCGCTATTTGCAGCAATTCTACAAGCGTCTCACCGATAACCGGCTCGAAGGCGGGCCCGTTAAGGTGAAATCCCCCCATGATCGCGTGTACCTTCTGTATTCCGGTCACTTCCATCGCGTAGCGTACCGTGTTAATGATCCCCGAATGAGCGCACCCCGAAAGCACCACCAGTCCTTTACCTCTAACGTTCATAACCAGCGACGTATCGTCTACCAGATCGTCCGGGACCTGCTGCCCGTTTTCCTCGTAGGTAGCATTGGGCATGCCTTTTTCAAATTCCGTCGTCCTCGGTATCCCGCCAAGGAACAGGACATCGCCGTCGAGCAGTCTATAAGGGCTTTCCGATGTAACAACGCGAAATCCCAGCGCTTCCACTTCTTCCCTCACAGGAGTCTGCATTTCATGCGGTTTTCCCTTGCTCTTTACGATCCGGCGCGATTTCCGGAACGCTGCCGGGTGAACGACGAATTGCATTCCTTCCGGACGAATCTTTTTTGCTACCTCTTCCAGCCCGCCGAAATGGTCCAGATGTCCGTGAGAAAGCGCCGCGGCTTCTGTTTTTGTGAGATCTACCTGTAACGTATCGGCATTTCTGGCAGCAGTATCCCTGCCCAGTCCGAAATCAAAGACCATGGCGGTTGTCTTCCCCTTATTTGTCGCGGTAACAAACGCGGAAAAGCCGTGTTCCGCCAGGATCGAATCACGGACGCCGAAGTCTCTCATGGTATTCGCCCGTTTTATCACTGCGGAATCATCACCGACCACCGCATCGATATAGTTATCAGCCAGGGTGAGAATTTCAACCCGGTCAACTTCATTAATGTGAAATGTTTTCATATCGTACCCCTTCTTTATGTGCTGCCCGCGCAATATCGTCTCATTCTCAATTTTTATAGTATAACATAGCCGGTGTTATATTCGGGCATTCTGCGAATGTCATATAGAGCAGAAACAAACGAAAATAATAATGAGGAACGGCATCAACCGGAGACCGTTGAGAGTTCAGATGAGGCGTATAATCAGCTTACCGAACACGGGACCGACAAAATAACGCATAAAAGGCAGGAAGAGCGGTGAATAACAGCACGCCAAACGTTTTCTATAGTCGTTCAAATAATCTGTAAACGACCTGCTCTGAAAATTGAGCAGTTTCTGTGCCTTGCTCGTGTCGTACCAGTCGAGATAGTACGGTTTCCGCGTAAACTTATGATCCGGAGGCAATGGAAGACCCAGCACCTGGAGTATTTTCCCGATCATATCCTTGTAGAGCATCCGCTGACCCGGACCTCCGGAGATAACCAGCGTCTTCCCTTTGACTGCCTCGAAACGCCGGATGGCGTTGACTATGGCAAGCGCGGTGTCATCGGGATGACAGTATTCCACACGGTTGTTCAGCGGAACGGTAAACATACGCTTGAGGTCGCTTGTCCTGAAAATAAGGTACATGGTTGCGGAGAGCCGCAATATCACATGCTCGATGCCTGACGCCTTGATAATGTTCTCGGCCCTGAGCTTGGTCATGCCGTATATTCCCTCGGGCTTCGGTTCATTCCTGTCCGCGGATACAGGTTCCTTTGCCGCCGGAGTAGGGCCGAACACCGCCGCGGAAGACGTGAAAACAAGGGGCACAGCCGGTCTTTTCTCTTTCAGCAGGTTCACCAGTATCCTGGTCCCGCCGATATTCACCCTGGTTGCCAGTTCGGGCCTTTGGCCGGCGACGGGAGGCAGCACTGCTGCCATGTGGACCACTATATCTATCCCTTCGAGAGCACCTCGTACCGAATCTGCGTCGATTATATCTCCCCAGTGGATCTCGGCCTTATCATATAACAGTCTGGCGTTTTTCCGGTTTTCGGCATTGTCCAGATCAAATATCCTGACCTGAAATCCCTCATTTATGAGCGTTTCACAGATAGTCGTTCCCAGTCTTCCAAGTCCGCCTGTAACCAGTACACGCATTGTATCCTCCCACATTAAAAGCATTCCGCTTAAAGCGTACTATCCTTTACACTCTCCGGGCTCCCTGTTTCCCGTAGAACAGCAGGAATACAGCCCGATACACTACTGTATACTATGCGGTTGAAAAGTATACCCTTTTACCGTTTCCACCGCCCATTTTATCCACTGCGAACGTAAATAACCGGACATGAGAGGAGCGGTATGATAGCCGCCGTCAACCAACAGTTCTGATTTCGGTTCACATGCTCCCTGATAGACCGCAACCGATTTGCTGTAGGGCGTGACGGTATCGCCTTCACAAAAGACAAACAGCTTGGAGCAACCGTCCAATCGCCCCAGCACCTCTATCATATCCACTTTTGAAACAGCTTCGAAAAATTTCCTGATATCGACACGCACACGATATCGAAACACGTACATCCATATACGGCTTATCAACGCGGCCATTCCTTTCAACCACGGAAACGCACCCTGCCTCGGATACTCCATAATGCCGTTAGTATCACGTCCCCACCGGCCGAAATTGTCGGGAATTTCTTCAGACATCCATCCGTCGATATGAGGCGGACACGAAAGTGCAACAAGAGCTTTAACGTCATGTATTTGCCCGGCAGCCAGAATGGCGGACATCGCGCCGAGGCTGTGCCCGACAAGTCCCATCCGGTTTTTATCGATCTGAGGAAACCCGTTCAATACGTCCCAGGCATCTACCACATCATCGGCCATTCTGCCGTCCACTGCCCCTTCACTCGTGCCATGGCCCCGGAAATCAAAGACCATAGTCGCTACCCCCTGCTCTGCCATAATACGGGCGCTCGGCTCCATTGCCCGCTGTGCAGAGCCAAAACCGTGACATAACAGCATTCCCGGTACCGGATTGCTTTCATCCGCAGCAGCCGGGAAAAACACTTTCCCTTTGAGCTTTATATCATGATCGCCGAATGCGACGGGAATCTCTTTAATATTCTGTGAAGTACTTTTTTCTTTCCGCACCGCTTTGTTCATTAATAAAAAACACGTCCCCTTTATAAATTCAAATTCAGGCTTTTATTAATAATACCCCAATTTACATAACCTGTAATCGAGAACCTGGACGGTTTAATCGTGGAAATATTGCCGACCTGCCATCGACCGTTTTACCGACCCGCAGCCCACCCATTGGTATGAATCGCGGCTAAATGATAGCAAAGTGAAGGGATTAAATGCGGAAAGAATTACAAATAAAGCCGGACTTCCGGGTAAACCGATATCCTCATTCATCTGTGGAAAAAACCCGCCTCAAACTTAAAATGCCTCAGTCCGGAAGCGTCCGGAGAGGCCGGATATTCCTTTATAATATGTCGATGCGTTTTCCGTTTCGTAAAAACACGTTTCTTTTTACTTTTTTCACATCGGTCTTCAACTGGTCAACGCGACGCGAATCAACCAGTCCCTGCTCGCGGAACATGCGTTGTGCATTAGAATCCAGACGTGCGCTTACCTGATTTTTGTCCGTATACGGCAACGTGCCGTACTGCACCCATCGAAGGAAAGTACCCCTGGTCATCCCTGCTACACGGCATACTTCAACAGGTTTGTAATATATCTGTCCATATAATGTCACCGGCATAGGCTATCTTCTCCTTACCACTCTACCTCTTTTATATCCAATTCTACTGCCTGGACGGCATACAGTAAATCCGCTATAGGTCACATGTTTACCTGTTACTTTGGTCATATAAATAATACTGTCCGTACGGTCATGGTAAACCTGTACTATACATTTTCCAAAGGTAAAAAGAGAGAATATCCTGTCGGATATTACAGAGAGCAATTTACGAAGTCCGATATGAGTGAATAATACTCACGGGGATTATCAAATGCGGGAAAGTGCCCGCTCTCAGGCACTTCATGCACCATGCAATCGCTTTCCTTCAGTTCCGGCAAATAGGGCAGGCGGCAGTTTTGGGAACCGTAAATGAACAGTTTCGGGACTTTCAGCGAGAGAAACCTATCGAGCAAATTATAATTGTCGCAGCACTGTACCAGAGAAAGGCTGTAATCTGCATATGCGTCTCTGTCGGCGCTTTTGCGCAACGTTGCAGCATATTCACGTACACCCCGTTTTTCCGATTGCGAGAGGTCCAGGACAAATTCGCGAAACGCTTCTTCGGTAAATCCGCCGGGGCCATAGCCTGCAACCTTACGGGAAAAAAAACAGTCGCCCGGCGAAAGATTACCTTCGACATTTATCAGCGCATCGACTTTTTCAGGATAACGCTCTGTGAAGAGGAGCGCAACGAGCCCCCCCATGCTGTGCCCGACCAGGACAACCTTACCGGCAGACAGGGCTTCTACGACCCTGTATGTTATTTCCACAAGGTCATCGATCCCGAAACAGGCTTTATCAGGATAGCGTGTATTGCCACACCCGGGAAAATCGAATGCAAAAAGAGAACAGCCTGCGAGCCCGTCAGAACGGAGCGCCTGCGCAAAATCGTTTTTGGAGCTTCCCAGTCCATGAATATAAAAAACGTTCTTCCCCTGCCCCGTGCGGTGAAAATAAGCGATGCGGACAGGAAGTCCTTTATAGTGAATGTCCAGATAGCCTCGCCGTACAGGTCCTGTTTTTATTTTCATAGTACCTTTTCGCGCTGTCCGGTGACAGCCTGTGTTCATTACATCGACGTTATCAGTCCTATTATACTATGGAACGAAAACCCACGAGAGGGGACGGTACAATCGTGACTGTCCGGCTGATTGACAGGTTGTCCGTAAAATATTAATATTATAATAGGAAAACGGTTTCCTACTATTCCGATAATATTCATCAGGAGTTGAACGTAATGTCTCCGGAAACACAAGAGGTTGAACGGAAAATACAGGCAATACTCAAAATCCTCAACGAGTCAAAACAACCCCTGGGTGCCCGGATTGTGGCAAGCCAGCTGAAAGATTACGGCATTGAACTGGGTGAACGGGCGGTTCGTTATCACCTTAAATCGATGGACGAGATCGGACTAACGCAACTGGTGGGACGCGACGGACGGTTGATAACCGAATACGGAATAAAGGAGCTGGGAGACGCGCTGGTCCGTGACAAGGTCGGTTTTGCCATTAATAAAATCGAACTGCTCGCCTTCCGAACCAATTTCGATTATAAAAGCCGTCATGGACAGGTACCTGTTAATATCTCCTTTTTCAAAGAGAAGGATTTCAATAAAGCGGTAAAGATTATGAAACCGGTATTCGATGCAGGCATATGTGTGAGCCGTAAAGTCACAGTAGCTCGTGAGAAAACACAAATAGGAGAAGTGCCGGTACCGGAAGGCCGTATCGGACTTGCGACGGTATGCAGCGTTGTGGTGAACGGAGTGCTTTTAAAATCGGGAATACCCATGGACTCAAGGTTCGGGGGCATACTTCAGATAAAGGACGGCAGGCCGCTGCGCTTTGTCGAAATAATTCAATACGACGGCTCTTCGCTGGACCCGTCGGAGATTTTTATCAGAGCAAAAATGACCGCGGTAAGCGACGTTGTGAAAACGGGTAACGGCAAATTGCTGGCAAACTTCCGTGAAATTCCTTCCATCTGTCGTCCTGTAGCAGAGAAAACGGTCACAAAACTCAAAGAAACGGGGATTGACGGTCTGCTCGTCATGGGCAGGGTCAGCGAATCGATATGTGAGCTTCCGCTGGGGCTCAACAGGGTGGGGATGGTGCTATATGGAGGGCTCAATCCGGTAGCTGCGGCTGAAGAAGCGGGCATAGAAGTCCGGAATTATGCCCTGAGCACGTTAATAGAGTACCGGGAACTGGTTGATTTCGGAGAGGTTGTCAGGTAATTCCTCCGGCAGACGGGCGCTTTTCCCCGCCCGTTTGCACACCGCTATTTTTAATGCCCGGGCCATACCGGGGAAAAATGAAAAGATAGATCCCGGCGCACCCTCGGTCATTAAAATTGTATTACGGGTGTGCCTGTTTTACAATGAATAAAAACGGTAATCCGCAGTACCAGGCCCGTTCGTTAGCAGGAAAATATCGATCATGAATAGAGAAGCCCGCACCGGCGTAAGGAACACCAATCACGGTAAAGATATTGCCGGTGAAATTACAGGAACGCAACTGGGCGAACTGACGCACAAGCTCACCGAGAGAATAAAAGAGCTGAACTGCCTGTACGGCATCACTCGTCTGGTCGAGGAGAGACATACATCGGTCGATGAGATCCTGCAGGGCGTTGTCGACCTGGTGCCGCCGTCATGGCAGTATCCGGAAGTTACCTGCGCACGCATTAAATTAAAAGACAGGCAATTCACGACGGAGAACTTCAGGGCGACGATCTGGAAACAGGCAGAAAATATAATTGTAAACGGTGAGCTTTTCGGTGCAATCGAAGTTTATTATCTTGAAAAAATGCCGGAGAGCGATGAAGGGCCGTTCCTTCAGGAAGAACGTAACCTGATTCACGCGATCGCCGAAAGGCTCGGGACCATTATGGAACACAGGCTGGCTGAGAACAGCCTGCACCAGATGTACGAACAGGAAAAAAAGCTGCGCGAGAGACTGCAGGTAGAGATGCAGGGCAGGGTGGACTTCACCAGAAACCTGATCCACGAATTGAAAACGCCGTTAACATCGCTTCTGGCAACCAGCCAGTTACTGGTCGAAGAAGAGAAGGATAAAAAACTCGGCAAACTGGCACAGTATGTCTGGGAAAGCGCAAACGGACTCAATATCCGTATAGACGAGCTCCATGATGTCGTGAAAGGCGAAATGGGGCGGCTCGACCTCGAACCGAAACCGCTCAAGCTGGGACCGTTGCTTGTATCTCTGGCGGAAGAAACGCAGGCACTTGCGGACCAACAGGGAATAAAGCTCAGGTTAAAGGTCCCCCAGCCTCTCCCCGACGTTTATGCCGACGCAGCCAGAGTACGTCAGATAGTGCTTAACCTGCTCAACAATGCTTTCAAATATGCCGCCGAAGGGCGGATAGTCGCCATTATCGTAACAGTCCAGGCAAAATCGGTGACTGTGGAGGTCAGAGATAAAGGGCCCGGAATTGCCGAGAACGAACAGCAGCACCTTTTCGAGCCGGGTTTCCAGACCACCTATAGTAACGAATTGCGCGGCGGTCTTGGAATAGGCCTGGCGTTGTGTAAATTGCTGGTCGAAATTCACGGTGGTAAAATCTGGGTCAAAAGCCGGACGGGAAAAGGTTCCAGTTTTTTCTTCACTTTACCGCTGTTGAAATCGGGAAGGCCTTCTCACTAAACGTGAAACAAGACCATGAAAACGCTGATCATAGAAGATGAAAAGAGCATAATCGACGCGATAAAAGTCGCCTTCGAATTTCGCTGGCCCGGTACGGACGTGGTCGGCGCCACGACAGGCAGGAAAGGGATCGACCTAATAAAAACGGAGACTCCGGACATCGTGATACTGGACCTCAACCTGCCCGACATCAGCGGTTTCGATGTATTAAAAGAAATACGTAAATTCTCACCGGTGCCGGTCATAATCCTCACTGTCAGGTCCGACGATAAGGATATGCTCAAAGGGCTGGAAGCCGGTGCCGACGATTACATCATCAAGCCTTTCAACTATATGACCCTGCTCGCGCGGGTGAGAGCGGTCCTACGCAGGACAGAGTCGATACCTTTCACCGGCACTCATGACAACACCGTCGGGACAAGATTGAAAATCGACTTCGTGAACCAGAAAGTGAGAGTCGATAACCGCCTGGTCAAACTCACTCCGGTCGAATACAAACTCCTGGCACTGCTTATAAAGAACAAGAACAAGACCGTCACCTATGAAACAATTATGAACGAGGTATGGGGAAAAGGCTACTCCGGCAGTACGGGGACCATACGAATATGTATCCGCCGCCTGCGCAGTAAAATACAGGACAGCCCTCCCAGTATGATAATCAACAAGCAGGGCCTCGGTTACATGCTTAAAAGCTGAGGCAGTTTCTCCGCAGTTCATTTATACCATACCTGTATTTTTTTCTTCATATGTTACATTTCTGTAACTTGGTTACATATTGACAACAATAATGCCCTGCGATATAGTAGGAATTCGGTAAGTTATTTCCGTATTCCGTTTGTGTCATGGGATTTGAAACACAGGACGTCGAACGTAAGGTCATCCACATCCTCAAGGTACTGAACAGTTCCGGTCAGGCGCTTGGCTCCAGAAATATTGCCCGAAACCTGAAGGAGTACGGCATCGAACTTGGAGAGAGGGCGGTCAGATATCACCTCAGGCTCATGGACGAGAGAGGGCTCACCAGGCTGGCGGGTCGACGGGATGGGAGGGTAATAACGGAACTCGGACTCAGTGAGCTGAAAAAGGCGCGGGTCTCGGACAAGGTCGGCCTGGCATTTTCGAGAATTGAAAAACTCGCCTTCCAGACCAGCTTCGATACAGAGAAACGTACGGGCACAGTACCCGTCAATATATCTTTATTCCCCAAAGAAAGATTCAATAAGGCATTGAAGTACATGAAGCCTTTTTTCCAGGCGGGGCTTTGTGTCAGCGACCTGGTTATAGCAGCGGATGAAGGGGAGACTGTCAACGAAATGGTCGTGCCGGAAGGGATGTCCGCTCTGGCCACCGTATGCAGCATCCTGGTCAACGGAATGTGGCTTAAAGCAGGAATACCCGTTGACTCCAGGTTCGGCGGCGTCCTGCAAATGCGTAACCACATACCACTCCGCTTTATCGAGCTCATCCATTATTCCGGAAGCTCGCTGGACCCTTCGGAGATATTTATCAGAGCCGGTATGACATCGGTAACGAGAGTTAATGCGGACGGCAACGGGGAGATACTTGCCAACTTCAGGGAAATACCCGCTATCTGCCAGCCTCTGGCTGTTGAAGTAATCGAAAAGATGAAATCAGTGGGGCTGGGTGGCGTCCTGTTAATGGGCAATGTTCATGAGCAGATATGTGAAATACCGGTAGACGTCGACCGGGTCGGTGTGATCCTTATCGGCGGACTCAATCCGGTAGCAGCGGCACAGGAAGCGGGAATAGTGAGTGAGAACCACGCAATGAGCGTAACAGTGGACTATGCAAAACTTGTGAAATTTTCCGAGGTTCTGGATGAAAGAGGTCAATGAAACAGCCTGTCGCAAACCTTTCCCTTATCCGGCACAGGTAAGCCGGATATTTCTATAAAGCGACTACAAAAAGTAAAGGACCGGCAGCACCAACAGTTTCTATCCTTTATTTCGGTAAAAAATCCGTGAGCATGGCGAAGTAATACCGTTAAGAAAAAGGTATACAAATAATTATCAAGAGGATAGAAAGGAGATATAACAATTGAATTTACAAAGACCAAATGCAAATGATGCTACCAGGACAGCAAACCGGTCAAAAAGCGTTGTGCCGATGAGCGGCCTGTGTACGCGCTGCGTCGACGGGTGTACCGGAAACTGCGAGGTTTTCAAATCTTCGTTCCGAGGTCGTGAAGTGATCTATCCCGGCCCGTTTGGAAACGTCACCGCCGGCGGCGATAAGGACTATCCGATCGATTACTCACATTTTAACATCCAGGGTTACGCCATGGGGGCAGCCGGCCTTCCCAAAGGAGTGGAAGGCAATCCCGATACAGCCACATTCCCGTCTGTTAATACCGAGACGGAGTACGGATGGGATACGAAAGTAAAATTACAGGTGCCTATCTTCACCGGCGCACTGGGCTCGACGGAAATTGCCCGTAAGAACTGGGAGCATTTCGCCGTCGGTGCCGCGATCAGCGGGATCACAGTAGTGTGCGGAGAGAATGTATGCGGCATAGACCCGGCACTCGAGCTTGACTCGAACGGAAAAATCACCGCTGCACCGGACATGGACCGGCGTATCGAGACTTATAAACGTTACCACCAGGGTTACGGCGAAATCCTGGTACAGATGAACGTTGAAGATACACGGCTGGGCGTTGCCGAGTATATACGGAAAAAACACGGTATGGACAGTATCGAACTGAAATGGGGACAGGGAGCGAAATGCATCGGCGGCGAGATCAAAGTCAACAGGCTCGAGTACGCCAAAGAGCTTCAAAAGCGCGGCTATATCGTCACACCGGACCCGTCCAGCCCGATAAGCCAGGCAGCGTATAAAGACGGCTCGCTGAAAGAGTTCGAGCGTCACAGCCGTCTCGGATTCATTGATGAAGAAGGTTTCTATGCAGAGGTACAGCGTCTGAGAAATCTCGGGTTCAAACGCGTTACTTTAAAAACAGGCGCATACGGTCTCCGTGAGCTGGCTATGGCGATCAAGTGGAGCTCGAAGGCACATATCGATCTCCTTACCATAGACGGAGCTCCCGGCGGTACCGGCATGAGCCCCTGGAGAATGATGGAAGAGTGGGGCATGCCGAGCCTCTACCTGCATGCCGCTGCCTGTGAGTTCGCGAAGAAACTCACCGATAAAGGCGAACGCGTCCCCGACCTTGCCTTCGCAGGCGGCTTCAGCAGCGAAGACGGGGTATTCAAAGCGCTTGCGCTCGGCGCACCGTTTACCAAAGCAGTGTGCATGGGCCGTGCCTTAATGATCCCCGGCATGGTAGGGAAAAATATCAACGAATGGATTAAAAACGGAGACCTTCCGAACACAGTCAAACAATACGGCGATACCGCCGAAGAAATTTTCGTATGTTTCGAAGAGGTGAAAGATCTGGTCGGCTCGAACGAAATACAGAATATCCCGCTCGGTGCTATAGGAGTGTACAGCTATTCCCAGAAGATCCGGGTAGGACTTCAACAGCTCATGGCAGGTGCCCGCTGTTTCAATGTACCCTCGATCAGCAGGAAAGAGCTTATGTCTCTCACAGAAGAATGCGCTAAAGTTACCGGCATCCCCTACCTTATGAATGCCTATCGCGATGAAGCAACGGCAATACTGGAAAGTTAACCGGTAGCTACATTAAAGTAATAAAAAGCTCCGCATCACAGCGGAGCTTTTTTTATATCCCTGTCCCCGCTTTAATCAGACCTTTACACTCGCTTTTCCCGAACGGCGTTTACCGCCCGGTAAATACCTGTAATGAATGTCAGTACTAAATTACTATACGTTCGGGTACTTAATTGCTATATCGAAGCGATGCGGGCAGAACTATAATTATGTCGAGTACTAATAGACAACATAATGAATATTATGAGACAGCGTACCGACAGCTGAATAACTGATTATATATGCCGTTAGAAACAGACGCGAACACTATCGATACGATTATAGCCGAGCTGGAAAAAGAAAACCGCTCCGGGCTCTCATCTCCATTGCATATACTGACCAGAATGTTGATGAGGCTGGCCGATATTCCTCCCGGAGAAGATATTTACCAGATTATCGGCGATGCATTATATGATCTGGTTCCCGACTCGTTCATTACAGTAAACACATTCGACGAAGAATCGGGACTATTCTATGTGAGAGCAATACGTGGTATTAACGGTTATATAGAACGGGTCGCCGGACTGCTCGGTACCCATCCGGCCGGTATGTCCCTTGCCATCGATGAACCAGCACGTCAGGGACTCAGCAGAGGAACACTCCAGCATGTGCCGGGCGGGCTGTTCGAACTCGCAATGGGAAATATACCGAAGCCGGTATGCACCACTATCAGTAAAGCAATCGATATATCCGCCGTATTCGCTATAGGTTTTACATGGCAGGGTAATCTGCTGGGCAGCGCGAGTTTTCTTCTTCGCGGTGACTATAGATTCATCGATAAAGACCTGATCGAGAAATTCATCAAACTGGCATCCATTGCTCTGCAACGTGGAAAAACAGAGGAGCTACTAAAAAAGACAGAGCATAAAAACCGGGACCTGCTGCAAAGATACCTTACCATTCTCCAGACATCGACGGATATGATCTTTATTGTGGACTGCAACGGAGCTATCGAATATAACAACCACGCCTGTCTGAAGCACCTCGGTTACATGGAAAACGAGTTGAAGGGCAGTAGTTGTTATCATGCTGTTCATCCGGGCGATTTAAAACGCATGCAACAAAATTTAAGTCCCGTCCTGCTGGGCTATAGTTCGCAAAACCACGAGTACAGGTTGAGAAAAAAAGACGGCGACTATATCACTGTGATTATAAGTTCATGTCCGCTTCGTGACAGCGAAGGAACCATCATCGGCATCCATGCGATAGCACGCGACATCAGCGCCAGAAAGAAAATGGAAGAGGACCTACGCGCCCACGGTGATAACCTGGAACGGCTGATAGCGGAACGGACAGGCGAGCTTAAAGTAATGAACAATAAACTTCAGCAGGAACTGCGTGAACGAAAACGCGCAGAAAAGAAAGCCTTGCAGTCTCAAAGGCAACTTGAGAACCTTGTTGAAACATCACCGGCTATCATGTGCAGGATAGACCTGAAAGCGAAAGTCTCATATGTAAACAGAAAATTTCAGGAAGTGACCGGCTATTCGAAGAATGAAGTTGAAGAAAAATACTGGCCGTCGCTGGGAATAACACCGGAATATACAGGTGCGTTGTTGAAAAGAATGCTCCAAAAAATGCTTGGAAAACCGTCGTCTCCAATGGAAGTAAAGATCATATGTAAAGACGGCCGCTCCAGATATGTTTCCGGAATCGGCGAGCTAATCAGGAAAAAAGGGATTCCCGTGGGATTTCAGATGATTGCGCAGGATATCACAGAGCGAAAAGAAGCAGAGGAACGGGCTGAAAAGATCGCGAAGCAATTACTGAAAGCACTGGAAGACATCATCGAAACGATGGCTATAACTGTAGAATTAAGAGACCCGTATACCGCAGGCCACCAGCGGCGTGTCGCACAACTTGCCACTGCCATCGCGGAGGATATCGGACTGCCGGAGGAAAAGCAGACAGGGATCCGGTTTGCCGGGCTTATCCATGATATAGGTAAAATCCGCGTACCGACCGAAATATTGACTCATCCCGGCGTATTAACCGAAGCTGAGATAAGGATTATCAGGACACACCCGTCCACAGGATATGAAATCCTTAAAAATGTAGAATTTCCGTGGCCTATCGCCCCCGCAATCCTTCAACACCACGAGAGGCTCGACGGCTCCGGGTATCCGTCCGGGCTGATGAAAGACGATATTATAATCGAGGCGAAAATACTCGCTGTCGCCGACGTAGTGGAGGCAATGGCATCTCACAGACCGTACAGACCGAGCCTCGGACTCGACAGAGCTCTGGAAGAAATCGATTCGAACAGCGGTATATTGTATGAACCGCTCGCAGTAAATAGCTGTATAAATTTATTCCGGAAAAAAGGCTTCACCTTCGACGAAGTACGACAGATAAATTTCTAGTCCGAAACCAAAAGCTTTCCTTCCCCCTCTATTCCCGTCGAACTTCAAAGGCAACGGCATAACGCTATTGTGCTGTAATGTAAAAAGGGACAGGAAAGTCCGTAAAAGTCAGGACTTATCAATACCGTCTATATAAACATCTTCACGGGCTGGAACCAGCGAAGTACCGGAAGGACTGTACATGACTTTTATGACATCGGAAAAACGCTGCGTTACCTCTTTCCGTTTGAGTTTCAGGCTCGCGGTAAGCTCACCGTTCTCCACCGAGAGATTATGTTTCAGGACAGCCCAGCGCTTCAACTGTTCCGGATGCGAGAGTTTATGGTTGATCTCCTTTATCTTACCCTCCAGATAACTGATAAGCGCCGGTCTATATTCGTCGCCCGGCACCCATATGAGCGCACTGCAAAACGGGAATCCATCGCCCACGACCATAGCCTCCTCTATATAAGGCATGGACTTAAGCAAAGACTCGATCTTCTCCGGATATGTGTTCTTTCCATATGAAGTCACGATCATATCTTTCTTACGGCCGTTTATCACCAGGCTCCCTTCCGTTGTGAGATATCCCAGGTCCCCTGTATACAGCCAGCCGTCGCGGAAGGCACCTTCGGCATCTTTTTCCCAATACCCCGTTGCCACCTGGGGCCCGCGAACTATGATCTCGCCATCCTCAGCAATACGCACTTCGGTCTGCGGCAATAGTTCCCCTACAGTATCTACTCTATTAGCGCCGGCCCTGTTCATAGTAACGAGAGGAGCTTCTGTCAGACCATAGGCGTTATAGACCTGGATACCCAGTTCCTGGAAACCACGGAGCAATGATACGCTGGTCGTCGCCGAGCCGACAATCAGGCGATCGCAACGGTCCAATCCGGCTTGTTTAATTATCGACCTGGCAAGAATAGCACGCAACGCATTCCGGGCAAAGCCCTCCTTCATAGTGAAATAAGCTCGGCCGGCCTTACTTTTACCGAGAAGCTCCCAGATTTTTTCATAGAAACGCGGGACCGAAAAAAACACGTGAGGACGTATTTTCCGGAGAGCATACGGCAGGTCTTTCAAGTCCTCTACGAAATAAACATGGACCGGTGCCGGTGCGTAGTACACCGAATATGCCGAGAGGATGCCCTCGACTACGTGGTTCATGGGAAGGTATGACACGTAACAGATCTCTTTATTACCTGCCTCCCACGCTTTCAGCATGGTACACGTCGATTCACCCATCCAGCGAAGGTTCTGATGATTAAAGCATACGCCTTTTACTTTACCCGTCGTGCCCGATGTATATCTGATCGTTGCCAGATCGCCCGGGCCGACCGGTGCAACGGCGTCTAACTCTGCACCTTTACCTCTTGACAAAAACTCCTCCCACTCGACAAGCCCGGCCACCTTCGAAGCGTGGTTACCTCTGCAGAACGACACGACAGGGATAGTAGTGTCCATCTCGCTCATTCGCTCCAGAATACCGTGCATACCCGCGAACAATAGTTTCGCTCCGCTCGATTCAAGGATCTGATCGACCTCAGCGGGCGGACTTGTCATATATATCGGCACACTCACCGCACCTAAAATACCTATTGCCACGTCGATGACAAGATAACGTGCACTATTCGGTCCGACCAGCGCGACACGATCGCCTTTTCCGACACCCATCGCCTGAAGCGCCTTTGCCGCCGTTATCATGTTCTCCCTTATTTCTTTGGTATCATATGCAATCGTTTTCCCGTCGACTATGTCGTAATAATAAATCGGAAGACTTTTGCTCCGGAGGCGAAACAGTACCTGCTCGTGCACTGTCCGGTCGGAACGGTGCATAAACCCTTTATCGAAAGCATATTCGAGCAGAAGGGGTAATACTTCTTTCCAGTTAAAATCGTATGTCCCCATGATACTGTCAATGTTGTCCCGCGCGAATTGCCTGCGTTCAAAAAAATAGGGTAAGAGCGTAACAAATGCATCGATCGTGCGTTTATTTGCCCGTTCAATTGCACCCCGGGCACGGTAGCGTACCCGGTTCAACGGGACCGTGAGCGGCAAGAAGACCGGGCGTGGCAATTTCACACCGAGATTGTCTCTGATCCAGTCGCGAACAAAATGAACAAACTCCCGTACTGAAGGCAATCTATCATACGGAGCTACCAGGTGAAATGTTCGACCCCTGGCTTCGGGCAACAACGTCATTTTCACTACGGCATCGGCAACGTAATCGACCGGGACCATATTTATGCGCAACCATAAAGGTGCCGGGATGATTTTCGGCCGCATGGAAAAATACATACGCAGGGGAAAGTACAGCGTATTGAATGTCCTGATTGCTCCTGTTCGTGAGTCGCCGACTATTTGCCCCGGCCTGAATATCGATACAGGCAGTTCACTTTTCATTCCCTGCACGAGCGACTCCGCTTCGAACTTGGAAATCTCATAATTACTGTAGAACCCATACTCATCCGTCAGAGAGTCTTCGGAAATGATCCCTTTCCTTGCACCGGCGACATAGGCAGTCGACACATAGGAAAGACGTTCGATACCGTGGTCCCGGTGAGCTGCGCGGGCAAATTCCAGTACATTTGCTGTGCCGCCTGCATTCGTCTTCCGAAGCTCATGAACAGGTGCATCGAGTCGAAGGTCTGCCGCAGTATGAATGATATGTGTGGTAACACGCACCAGCGCCTGATACGTTTCCTCATTCAATCCGAACTGCTGCTCCGTGACATTGCCGGCAAGCACGTTTACCCTGTTTGAAAGGGCGTCTATAAGCTCCGGAAATTCCCACCATGCTCTGGAAAGACGGCGAAGAGCAGCTTCCCTGTCTTCAGCACGTACGATAGCGCTAAGGATACAATCGGTATCGCGTACCAGCCTTAAGGCTACCTGCGTTCCGAGAAAACCGGTGGCACCTGTGAGGAAAATAGACCGTTTCATAGAATTTTGAGGTCAGTTTTTTCACTGACGGACAGGGGCAGTTCAGCTATTATATCAATCCCAGATAAACAAAACATCAAATAATTGTACTACATTTTCCCGTGACTTACATTTTTTATGAAATCACTTAATGAACAATTTTGTGGAAGTCATCTAGTGTCTCGCCTCTTACCTTTTGAAATGTAAATTTGAATATCGCAGAAAAACAGTAAAGATAAAAGCATATTTCTCACCCCCCACCCAGCCTGGCGCATCTTAAGATACGCCACTGTGATGTTAGTGCAATCGATAACGCACTGATGCCAGGAGGCAAATTCTTTAGACCTGTCCGGAGAGCCAGGTGTTTAAAATACACGGTTGTCCTTGAAAGGTAGACTTTAAATAAACGTGCCGTGCGCGGCTAAAGATACACCGCTACGGTGCTTTTGTGAAATTCACTCGTATAGGCTGACCTTAACATGCCATTATCATGCAAGCGTTGCTCTGTTTTGCTCCGGCGGGGTCATACGAGGCGTATGACTCCCACGTTAATAATACGGCACCGGTCGGAAATTGAATTACAGACAGATACTATTTCAACGGATTTATCTGTAAGAGTGCCTGCCGTGCAAAACACTATTTGTAGCAGTTTTCAAGCTTTCTGCTATAGTAGGGATGTCGCAATTTTGCCAGAGCCTGTCTTTCGATCTGGCGTATCCGCTCCTTGGTCAGCCCCAGTTCCTTACCCACTTCTTCAAGCGTTCTATCCACTTTATCGAGCAGTCCGAAGCGGATCTCGATGACCCTGCGTTCACGCGCCGTCAATGTACCGAGGATATCCTGTATTTGTTCCCACATCAGACGGTTCAGTGCCTGGCTTTCAGGTTCCGGCGTAGACCTGTCCTCGATCAGATCGCCCAGTTGTCCTCCATCATCTCCGATCGGCGTTTCAAGTGAGACCATCTGGCTTGTGCTTGCCTGCAATATCTGGTCCAGTTTTTTTACGGAAATTTCCATCCCGACGGCAAGTTCCATGTCAGACGGCAGACGTCCATGTTCGAGTTGAAAGCGGTCCCGTGCTTTTTTAACTTCTCTGATCGAATCTACCATGTGTCCCGGCAACCGGATAATACGTGACTGCTCCTGAATAGCACGCCCCATTGCCTGCCGTATCCACCATGTCGCGTACGTACTGAAGCGATAGCCCATCCGATGATTGAATCTCCAGGCTGCTTTCATCAAGCCGATATTGCCTTCCTGGATAAAGTCGTGCATGGTCATACCCGGCGCTTTTCGCTTTTTGGCAATACTCACCACAAGGCGCAGGTTCGCCTGAACAAGCGTATTTAACGCTTCATGGGCTGCATCTTTTATCAGTTCGAAATGACGTTTGATTTCATTCGTATGGAATACGATTGTCTGCATGAATCCATGCTTATATACCGCAATTTCCAGGTCGGCGATAGTCCTGATATCATGCTCCGCATCGAGCACCGCCCATGGTATCAGGCGCGAATCGACAGAGAGCAGTATCATATTTTTCTCTATATCTTTGCTGTCCGTACCGAGCAATTTAGACATCTTCTCTACCGTCTGCTGTTCGATAGTACCATCGATCGCCTGTCTCAATGATACATTTGCGCACTGTTCCGACAGCTTTTCACATTCGGGAACATTCAGGTAATTACAGAGGTGTTCGAAAAGAGACCTGTTGCCTGCCATACGCTCAACTAAATATACAACCTGATCAACATAAGACATTTCTCTGCCATTCCGCTCGATCCAGTCCGTATGTAAATCGGATAGTACTCTGCTCAACTCGATCTTTCCTGACAGTTCTTTTTCCATGTCGGCATCGAGCAGCGGCGTTCTTCTACATTCAGCGAGGTACAGGCTAAGAGAATCGGTATCCTGCCACGAACCTTCATCCCTAGCATCCACGCTGTCATCCTGTAGTTCCATCTCATCCTCTATCATCGCTGAAAGAGTCCTTACATCGGACTCAGGTTCTATCTGTTCATAGAAAAGCTCGTCATCATCTTCCTGCTCCCCTAATGCAATATCGGTTTCCTTTAAATTATCATATATATTTTCATTCATAGCTGTCCTTCCATGCCTTCAAACTGTAAGTAGAACCCGCTCTTCTAACTGAAATCAAATGAATGCCCGTTTTTCAGAAGTTTTATACAGGTACCAACCACCGCGGGATCGTAAAGTTTTCCGCGCTTCTGCGATATCTCGTCGAGCGCTTTTTCTATTCCAAGCGCAGCCCTGTAAGGCCTGTGTGACGCCATCGCCTCCACTACATCGGCAACTGCGAGAATTCTCGCTTCAATCATGATATCTTCACCTGACAGCCCTTCAGGATATCCGGAACCGTCGAACCTTTCATGATGTTGAAAAACGATTCTGGCAACAGGCCAGGGAAACTCGATTGTATTTAAAATATCGTAACTCAGCTTTGCGTGCTGTCTTATCATACGGTATTCCATATCATTCAACCTGCCAGGCTTGCTGAGTATCTCGGCAGGTATATATATCTTTCCAATATCGTGTACCATACCTGCTACACGGACTCCTTCAACTATTTCTTTGGATAATCCCATTTCGGCGGCGATTGCAGCAGCAAGCCCGGAAACGCGCCGCTGATGCCCGGCGGTATACGGGTCCTTGATCTCAACCATATGGGCCATGGCTTCTATAATCTCACCCATAACCCTGAGCATTTTCGCAGTACCGAGCCTGTTTTCCTCTTGAACCTGCTTACGCCTGGTAACATCCTTGATCGCTAAAAGAAATCCGAACGGATATCCGAAAATATCGTTGAGTACCATCGTGTTTATTTGAATAATAATTTCCTCGCCGCAATTACTGATCATCCCACATTCAAGACCCGTAATTTGTTCGGCGGATAATATCGTCTGTATTTTAGACCATATCCGATTCCGGTCCCGCCGTGCGACGAAGTCCAGATAGCTCTTTCCTACCATCTCCGCCTCGGTATGAAGTCCGCTTATGTCCAGAATTTTACGGTTCGCTTCAGTGATAATGCCATTAAGATCAAGCACCACTATACCATCGAAGCTGTTGTCGAATATGCGCCTGACTTTTTCCTCGGCATGTCTGAGCATTTTTTGCGCATTATCAAGATATAACGAGTCCTTTGTACCTATTACCGGTCTATTGTGTCCTCCATTCAGGTCTTCAAGCAGATCAATATATTTTTTCAGTGAGCTATCCGACAGGCGTGACCCGTTACTACCCCTGTCCGTCTGTATCTGGTCATATACAAGTGTAGTACTTGATTCTTCATGTAGATTATTCATCAGTTCCTGTTTCATTTTTCTTTTCACATCTCCCGCAATAAACGTCATATTTATTGGGCTTATTTTTTCAGGTGTCCGACTTAATTTACCGGCATTAGTGATTTAAGAAAACCAGGTACGGGAGACCCCTGTGGGATCTAACTGCAATTCCCATCGATAAGGACTGTATTGCTGCCGACAACAATACCACGGTCACTGTCAAGTTTTTGTTAGATTTCTGTCCCGTCATTCCGGACTACCTCCGACCTCCAGATGTGGACATCTTATACTACCTTCGCTAAAAAGGTTCTAACTATCTACCGGAAGTTCTAAATTTTTCCTAAATTTCTTTACATAAAAACAAAAAAGGGCACTCCTGAAAAGGAATGTCCTTTTTTGTTCCAAACAGAAACGGTTTCGGATTATTCAGTGCTTTTGAAACGGTAACCGACACCGGGTACCGTCATAATATACCGGGGACTTTCAGGATATGGTTCCAGTTCCTTCCTCAAACGACCGATAAATACATGAAGGTATTCTTTTTCTTCCGCATATTCCGGTCCCCACACCTTCTGTAAAAGCATACTGTGTGTAAGCACTTTATCGACATTGAGCACAAGCTCTTGAAGCAGGCGATATTCAGTAGGTGTAAGCTTTATTTCACGCCCTGATAAGGTCACCTTTCTCTCGGCGAAATTTACCTCCAGCCCATCGGTAGTGAACAATGGCTGAGACGGTTGAATATAGAGCTGTTCCACACGGCGGAACACCGCTCTTATTCTTGCCACAAGCTCATCGATACCGAATGGCTTGGTGATATAATCATCGGCTCCTATATTCAGGCAATTGACCTTGTCTTCCTCTCCTCCCCTGGCACTGAGCATAATTATCGGGACCTGCGACCATTCACGTACTCTGCGGCATACCTCAAAACCGTCCATTTCAGGCAGCATTATATCCAGTATCACCAGATCAGGAGCTTCCTTTTCGACCGCCTGCAATGCCTGTGCGCCGTCCATTGCCGCAAGCACTTCGAATCCCTCCGCAACCAGATTGGCACGGAGCAGCTTAATTATTGCCAGCTCATCATCAACAACAAGTATCTTTTTACGCCGCATTTCTGCTGTCACTCTCCCATATATTTTGTTACCAGGCTCAGCAATTTATCGACCGTAAATGGCTTGACCATATAGTCGTCAGCACCCAGGGCACGGGCTTTCTCTTCACCATCGCCGTGCATTGAAGCAGTCATGACAACAACCGGGATTTTGGCGAATTTCAGGTCTGATTTGAGCCAGGCAAGCACATCCCATCCTGAAACTCCCGGTAATCGAATGTCAAGAAAAATCATACCGGGGCACTCGTGTTTCACTAGCCGCATCCCTTCCTCACCGTCTCCGGCAACAAGCACTTTATACCCGCTCGCCATAAGGTTAGCTTTCAATAATTTCTGGACGCTCAATTCATCTTCAATTACCAGCAATGCCGACATTTTCTTCCCTCACTTCAGTACAGGGGAGAGCAAAACTGAACCGGGAACCTTTACCGAACTCGCTTTCGACCCATATCTTGCTGCCGTGAGCTTCTATTATTCCTTTACAGATGGACAGGCCCAACCCCGTACCTTTTTTCTTTCCTGTGGCAATACTTTCAGCCTGATAAAAACGGTCGAACACTTTATTCTCATATCCATCCGGGATACCGGTCCCTCTATCTATTACACTCATGATAACAGAATTTTCCGCCGGACCTGCCTCGATAGTGATCTCGCTTCCTTCCGGAGAGAACTTCACTGCATTTTCAACGAGATTTGTCAGTACCTGCCCGATATAAGTTTTGTCGACAAACACGGCAGGCAGCCCATCCGGCACTTTTATCACCAGCCTGTGATGTTCTGCAAGTTTGTTTATGTTGATATAGACCGAGTCGATGATATCCGACGTTCTATAGTAGTCCCTCTTTAAAAGGATTCTACCCGATTCGATACGTGACATATCCAGCAGATCGCTGATAAGTCCTATGAGACGGTCGCTTTCTTTATCGGCCGTATTCAGGAATTCCAGCCGCTCATCATCGCTCCAGACCACATCAGAACGGAGCAACGTTGATACGAACCCTTTTATCGAAGTAAGCGGCGTTCGTAACTCGTGGGACACATTGGCAAGCAACTGGCTTCTGAGTTTATCGAGCTCTTTGAGTGCTTCCATCTCCCGTTCTTTTTCCTCCGCCTGCTTCCGCTCGGTGACATCATCATAAACGGAAACAATTTCACCTGAAGGTAATCTGTATATATAGTTCTCCCGCCACCCTCTTATCCGCTCATCACCGTATAGTTTAACCGGGAAATACTCTCCCTTACCGCTCCGCCACACTTTCCGGAACACGTCGAGAATACCGAACTCGCCCGCGCCTGGAAATACGTCCAGAACATTTTTACCGACAATATCTTCTTTCCTGACATTATCAATCCTCTCTCCAGCTTTATTAATGTCCCTGAAAATAAAAGCATCGCCGTTATCAATCACTTCATACACAGCGACCCCGCTGCTGATATTCTGGAACATTTCCCGGAATCTCACCTCGCTCGCTTCTAATTGGTCTGCCGCCAACTTGGCGTCGGTGACATCATTATCCAGTACCAGGGCGGCTGGCTCACCGTTCCACCGTATTGTCGCAGTATGTCTTTGCAGCCACTTAATATTTCCCCATCTATCTATAAACCTTAAATAATACGGGGAGGGAACTTTACCCCCTTTCATCCTCCGTGAGTGATACGCCATAACTCTTTCCCGGTCATCGGGATGAATAAGCATTTCTCCGGATAGTCCGTTGATCTCATCAGGTGAATAGCCGGTTATTTCAAGCACTTTTTTATTAGCGTAACGAATCGTACCGTCCTGGACCACAGAGATCGCTTCACTTGCATTATCGACCAGAGAACGATATCGCTCCTCCGATTGTTGCAATGCCTGTTCAGCTTTTTTACGCTCTGTAATATCCCTGATAACGATGATCATGCCTGTCGGCACACCCGACGAATCCTTAAGTACGCCGCTGCTGACCTCTCCGGGAAACGTGGAGCCATCCGTTCTGAGGAGAGAATATTCGACTATCTTACTGAAGCCCCGTTCAACCGTCTTCGACATATCCATAATGGCCCTTTTATGATCCTGTTGCGTAATAAATCCGAAAGTGCTCCGACCTAGCAGTTCATCTTTGTTCTTGACACCGTAATATTCGGCAGCTTTCTCGTTGGCTTCCAGAATAACGCCGGTCAGATCGACCACTATAATTGCATCATTGACGGACTCGAACATCTGCCTGAGCTTTAATTCTGACTCTTCCAGCGCCAGTTCGGCCTGCTTGCGGTCGGTTATATCTATCAGTACTGTAAGATAATATCGTTCGCCGTCGAGGTTGATTATGTCATTGGACATCAACATTGTACGCAAGTCGCCTGTTTTTGTACGTGAGATTATCTCGATATTCCTGCCTTTCCCGTCTTCGTCGAATCTCCTTCCTATTTCAGCCCGTTGCTCACTATCCGCCCATAGACCAAGCTCTACGGTGGTACGACCGATAGCCTCATCGCGTGTATATCCAAGTGTTCTTGTAAAGCTGTCATTTATTTCCACAATTTTTCCATCGTCAAATGTAGTAATGCTTACCACGCCGGGATTTGCATAGAATGCCTTGAAAAAACGCTCCTCGCTCTCGCGGAGCGCCTGTTCCATTTGTTCTCGTTTAGTAATATCTCTCGTTATTGTGAGAATATACTTCTCGCCGGATAACTCGATGATTTCACCGAATACGGTAACCTTTCGTATTTCGCCATCTTTCTTCCGCAGCTCGGTTTTTAGATCGACAACACTTTCTCCTTTTTTCAATGTAGAGACATAGTGTTCCCGCAAGCTCTCATCTACCATAAGCCCCAGGCTGGCAGTACTATTTCCAATCATTTCTTCCCGGTCATATCCGGCAATTCGCCTGCATGCCTCGTTCACTTCTATAATCCTGCCGTCAGACAAAGAGGTGATTGTGATCAAGTCCGGGCTTCTGTGAAATGCTTTGTAAAATTTCTCCTTACTGTCCTCGAGCGCCTGTTCCATTTGTTTTCGCTCAGAGATATCCACAACGATACCTTCCAGTATAATCAGGTTTCCGTCCGCGTCGAATACTCCTGTTCCCTGCTCCCATACCCATTTCTCTCCACCGTCGCGCGAACGTAACCTGTACTCAAAATGGAACCGTTTTCGTTTTTTTACCGCGCGCTGTATTTCGTTCCATATACGGTCTATGTCATCCGGATGGATCAGGTTGCCATAGTTTATCCTGTCGTGCATAAACTCTTCCGGCCGGTAACCCGTATAAACATATATTCCCTTGCTGATAAACTCCATCGGCCGGTTTTTCTCATTCCGGCATCTATAGATAAAACCGGGCATGTTTCCGATTATCGAGGAAAGCCTCCGCTCGCTCTCCTCCAATGCTCGCTCCGCTTTTTTACGCTCGGTGATATCGCGGATCAACATACTTGCCCTGATTTGTCCGAATCTGTTCTTGAATATCATCGACGTGATTTCTCCCGGAAAGCGTTCGCCATTCCGGCGTACGAAAGTAAGTTCGCCCCTGAACTTTCCGGTCCGCTTTCTTTCATCCAGCGCATTTTCCAGCCGGGGATCAGCGGTATCGATTAGACCGTCTCTTCCGCGTTGAATTATCTCCCCTTCCGTCCATCCGAACATGCGGCACGCGGCAGGATTTGCTTGAAGAATAGTTCCATCAGGCACGGACAATAGTATGGCATCATCGGTATTTTCAAGAATGGAACGGTAGCGCTCTTCACTTTCCTGTAACGCCTTTTCTACCTGTTTATAACCGGTCACATCGATATACTGGACCACTGCATTGGTCACTTTCCCGTCATTATCTATTACAGGAAAGACCGTAACGTATAATATTACAGATGCTCCTTTTCCGAGAGATATATTATTTACTCGTGACGTATTGTACGCCAGTTCAAATTTAACGGTCTTCCCTTCTTCATATACGGACTGAATAAGAGGTAATAAATTCTGCTCTTCAATAATATTATCTTCGAATATATTGTACTTTTCGACGACTTCATTTTCTTCAATATTGAGCAGGTTACAACATGCCCGGTTAGTCCTGAGCAAAGTCCCCTTTTCGTCCGAAATCCAGACCGCACAGGCGCTCTGTGAGACCATCCTGTTGAGAAAGTCGCGTGAGTCTCGCAGTTCTTTTTCTCTCAGTTTATGTTCAGTAATATCTACAGAAAGCACGAGAATGCCGTCGGGCACAGGCTGTACCCTCAGGTCAAACCAGCCTGCTGAACCATCAGGATATAAAAATTCGTTTTCAATCTTTTGCGCGGTCCGTTTTTCCATGCAGTCCCGCAATACGGCAAACATAGCCGTATCCTGAATGCCGGGATAGACTTCCATCATGGTATGACCTATCAGCGCGTTCCTGGTCTTAAGGCTGTGACCGACGGCGGTATCGTTAAGGTAGAGATATTTCCAATCGTACCCGATTATCTGACATCCTTCAATTATATAATCGAGCATATTATTACTATACGACTCTGACTGCTGTTGAGCTTTCACTGCCACCACCTTTACTGCATATTTCTAATACCAGTGCCACCTCCGACATGATACTCAATAAGTTACATCCCGCAAACCAGTGCTATATCTATACTACTCATGTCGAATTTTGTCAAATGGAAACATATCATAGCGACACAGGATGACTTTTCTATTATAATATGCTCATCCGGGAGAATTAAGATATGGTCAGGACAGCTTCAAGTAATTAATTATATCCTAATAATATAATTTGGATCGCTGCACGCAGTACAGCAACGATTTTACAGGTAAAGGAAAACAAGTTTAAATTTAACTGTATACCCGAGGATGAAAAATGGAAAAAATAAATGATTCTACCACAGCCAATACTTTCCTCAACCCTTTATGTCAACCTGAGGCGCAGAGCATGGTCGTGTCACTCATAGAAAGCGCGGGAACGGCTGTTTTTATCCTGGAAGAAGGTAAGTTCCGGTATATAAATAAGACATTCGAAGAACTCACCGGTTACACGGGCAGTGAATTGTTCGGTACTCGCTCACTCGATCTCGTTCATCACGACGATAAAGAAATGGTAAGAACCAGCGCGATCGAAGCCATTAAAGGAAAGGAACTTCATAGACCATATTCATACCGGTTGGTTAAAAAAGACGGGAAAATATTGTGGGTCATGGAAAAAGTTACGTCAGCAGAATACCTGGGAAGAAAAGGAACCATAGGATGCTTCATTGATATCACGCAAAGCAAAAATATTGAAGAAGAACTGAAAGACTCGGAAGAACGTTTAAAGATATTATTCGAATATGCGCCGGACGCTTATTACCTATGTGATCTAAAAGGAACATTTTTAAACGGTAATAAAGCGGCGGAGAATATTACCGGATATAAACGGGAGGAACTGATCGGTAATAACTTTTTGAAATTGAAATTGCTTTCTCCTGACCAGTTCCCTCTGGCAGCCCGCCTTCTGGCTAAAAATGCATTGGGGTACGCTACCGGTCCCGATGAATTTTCACTGAACCTAAAAACCGGCGGGAAAATCGACCTGGAAATCAGCACATTTCCGGTGAGCATTAAAGGCCGGAAACAGGTCCTTGCTATCGCCCGGGATATTTCCGAACGGAAAAAAGCAGAGCAGGAACTTAAAAATAAGACCCGGGACCTGGGTGAACGGGTCAAGGAGCTCAATTGCCTGTATGAAATAGCAAATTTGAAAACAGTTTCAGGCCTTCCGTTGCACTCCCTTCTTCAGAAGGTCGTACAGCTTATTCCGCCAGCATGGCAATATCCGGAACATGCTTTCGCGCGTATCGTGGTGGATGATGGAATCTACACTTCAAAGTATTTCAAGGAAACAGACATAAAACAATCGGAGACGTTGACCATATCAAATAAACAGAGTGGAAGCATCGATGTATTTTACGACAGCCATATTCCTGTAGATGAAAAAGGCCCCTTTCTGGAGGAAGAAGGCCAGCTTCTCACCATAATCGCACACCACGTGGAAGATATCGTCACACGTACATATGCGGAACAGGCACAAAAAGAGGTCGAAGAGATGTTCGAAGCCATCAGCACCTCCGCCCAGGATGCTATCATTATCACCAACGATAACGGCATGATTACGTACTGGAACAACGCTGCTGAAAAGATATTCGGCTTCAGCAATGAGGGGGCGATGGGAAAAGACCTGCATACCATAATCGCTTCGTCACAGGATTATAAACGCTTTCAGAAAGGAATAATAAAATTTCAGAAAACCGGGGAAGGAAAGGTTATCGGTCAAACAGTCGAATTGGTCGCTGTAAAAAAAGATGGAAGCAAGTTCCCCGTTGAACTTTCTCTCTCTTCGATCCGGATAAAAGAACGATGGCATGCAATAGGAATAGTGCGCGATATCACACAACGTAAGATGGCGGAAGATAAATTAGCCTATCTTGCAAATCACGATCCGCTTACAGGACTGCCCAATCGCGCCCTGTTCAACGATCGTCTTTCCATGGCACTGGCAGGAGCACATCGTACTGGACAGAAATACGCCGTGCTGGTACTCGATATGGACCGGTTCAAGCTGATCAACGATACACTCGGACACAATATAGGAGATATGCTATTAAAAGCAACCGGCGACCGCCTGGTGAGCGTGCTCCGCAAAAGCGACACGGTCTCCCGAATGGGCGGCGATGAGTTCTTTATACTGGCGGCAATAACGAGTACTGCAAACGCAGACCAGATAGCCCGCAAAATTATAATGGCATTTCATGAGCCTTTTATAATTGAGGATAAAGAAATATCAGCGAAGCTGAGTATAGGGATATCGCTGTACCCTGAAGATGGAAAAGATGCGAGCACGTTGACAAAGAAGGCCGACATCGCTATGTACTATGCAAAGGAGTCCGGTAAAAACCAGTATCACCTTTATTCATCGAAGGATCCTGTCCACAGTTAACAGTACAGGTCATCTTTTTCTATTTTGCGTACGGGGGAATTGAAGGACACCGTTTATTTCCTCCAGATCAAACCACCATTTGTCTCTGCGGTCCTGCCTTCCATAGCCAAAAACATCGTCCATTCTCACTATCAAATTGTCCATAAACGGAGTATGCTTTACCATCCACCGTACTACATCATGAGTCCATCCCTGCGGCTTATTCCAGGGGCAGACCTTTATACAGCGGCCGCACGCTCCACCGTTTTGATTATAAATCCTGAACGTAGTACAGCGTTCGACATCGAGTTTCCATATCTCATACCCGTTATGCATTTCTTTTTCTCTTGTTGATATCGCACCTGCAGGACACTCGACAGCGCATTTCATACATGTACGACAGAACTCCTGGAGACCGAAATCAACAGGTTTATCGGGCAATAACGGTAGATCCGTAGTCACTGCACCCGCTTTAAAACGGGTCCCCAGAAACGGGTTCAAAACAGAATTGCCTATACGGCACATCTCGCCAATGCCGGAAAGAAGAAGCAGCGGAGGAATAAGCACTTTGTAATGAAAATGAAAATGGGCTTCCGCTGAATAGCCCAGTCGCCTGATGTAGTCAGCCATTAATGACGTAATAAATCCGTTGTTCGAATAGCCCCTGTAGCTCTGGGCGCCCGATATCCAGTCCCTTCCCGTAGAACCGTTCATGGTCGTATAGTCCTGGTCGATCACAATCACTATGGCATATTTGTGATTCAGCTCGATCGGATTTCCCCGTGCATCATGGCTATAGACAGCGTACTGAGGAAGCCGGCATATGCCGACGATGTCAGCCCGTAAAAAGTACCCGAGCCTTTTAATATGATAGCTCATTATCGCAGGATCATCCGTAACCGGCGCTTTCACCGGGGCTACTTCATTTTCACTCATTGCCCTGAGATATGACATCATGTCAGAGTAAGCTGCATTTACCGGCTCTTTCTTTGTGAAACGGCGAATTTCCTTTGCTACCAGGGCTCCGAAGTCACCACGGGCTGCCCGCTGGAATCCGCTATCTTTTTCGCTTACTTTTTGTACAGAGTCCGTAATCTTTGTCGTAGGATGCTCTACTCTTTCAAGCGTCTCCATGGGATAAAAGCCCAGACGGCGTTTTTCCGTGGATATCGATGCACTGCAGGATATATCTCCCATCGTTATTCTCCCTTCCGGCGGTGTAATGTAAACTAATACATTCGCGGTTCAGGTCAATTATCCGGTGCAAAATTGTATTCGTCAATAGCATCCCGATAACGCACAGGAAAGTAAATGGTATGAAACGGCAGTACAGTAAAGTTACAGTAACTGCATTTTCATTTTGACGATCTAGAATATACCCGTATAAAATCAAGTAAAAAGCACCTGTTGCGGAACAGGCGCTATATAATTTATACGATTACCTCGATAATACGTGACTCATACAAAAAACAGGGCAACATACTATAATAAGTAGTTCAGCCGAAGTTTTCGGAAATATAGTAATTATAATTGATATTCAAGCAAAATATCGCTTATCGATTAATATCTTCTCTGTCTTCCTCCTCCACCACCTGATCTCCCACCTCTGCTACCTCCAAAACCGCCTCTTCCTCTCCCTCCACCACTATATCCTCCTCTACCACCACCTCCGGAAAAACCACCGCCCCTGTTATCCGTGCGGGGCCGCGCTTCATTGACCACAATTGTCCGGTCCTGGACCATCTTTCCATTAAGGCCGGCTATTGCAGACTCTGCTTCGGACTTCGAAGCCATTTCTACAAAAGCAAATCCCTTCGGTCGTCCATTCATTCTATCGAGCGGAATATCTACAGTTGTAACCTCACCATATGCTGCGAACTCCTTCTGTAAATCCTCCTCGGTTACGCTATAAGACAAATTACCTACATATATTCTCATAATCTCTCTCCCTTATTTTTTCCTCACCTGTTTGCGCCGTTGTCCATCAGGATATACAATCGTTTCCAGTTTTATAGAAACCCCGGCATAATTTTAGGCAATCCAGACTTCAATGATATCGGGACACCACCGTATCACACAGGAAATATAGCTTTGTCCCGTGTAATCCCTATTTCATACTGTTTTTTTATCTAGCAGGTCTGATTTTTCTGTAGCAATCACTGCAGTAAACCGGTCTATCACCCCGAGGTTCAAATGGCACCTCGGTTTTTCTGCCACATTCAGAACATGTTACGGGGAACATTTGACGCGTAGTCCTTGGGCTATCGTTTCCGGAACGTGTCGACTTTCTTGCCTCGCGGCAATCGAGACAGCGCTTGGGTTCATTGGTGTAACCTCTGGACTGAAAAGCTTCCTGTTCCGCAACGCTGAACGTAAAATCATTACCGCAATCGGAGCATTTAAGTGTTTTATCCTGAAAACCCATTGGATGACCTCCTCTCTTCCATATTCTAGTCGACGTTCGGGCCATCCAATACTTTAAGATCCAACTATGTCACTTCTAAGAAGCTTGTAATAACCTAAACTTTAACTATTCGACTTATTATATAATAAAAATAATTCCAGCACCAGAAAGTGCAGATGAATAAAGCCCCTTTTTGTGACATCCCTCATGATATAAACAGGGGTTAGAACTATTTTCCTTCTAAATGAAATTCCGGCTATTGACTTCTTTTGTTAATTGCTCGCGGAAATCAGGATGGGCAATGGCAATCAGTTCCCGTGCTCTTTGCCCGCAGCTTTTTCCGCGCAGATTGGCAATACCGTATTCAGTTACCATATACTGGACATCATTCCTTGATGTCGTTACCACGGCGCCGTCCGGTATCCGCGGCACAATCCTTGATATTTTTCCGCCCTGTGCAGTGGACGGGAAGGCGAGGATACTCTTACCGTTTTGTGACCTCGACGCACCTCTGGCAAAGTCCACCTGACCGCCGACGCCACTATATTGTGCCGTGCCGATAGCTTCGGATATCGCCTGCCCGAGCACATCTACCTGAAGGCTTGAATTGATCGATACCATATTATCGATCTCGCCGATAATACAGGGATCATTTGTATAATCAACCGTATGCATTTCAATAAACGGATTGTCGTTCACGAAATCATATAATTTTTTTGTGCCCATAATGAAGGTGGCAACTGCTTTTCCTTTATGCAGGTTCTTTCTTGAACCGTTAATGATCCCCTCTTCGATGAGGTCTACGATAGAGTCCGTGAACATTTCAGTATGGATACCAAGGTCTCTCTTAGTTTTAATCG
>CAZAIO010000014.1:0-31650 GCA_964485235.1 uncultured Dehalococcoidales bacterium | reverse complement strand
AATGCAGCCACCTGGATAATGCCTGAATTTGTTTTAATACGATACACGCCGGGACGGTTCCCCACATAAACATTATCGATTGCGAGTGTATGGTAGATATCGACTGCGGTTGCTCTGCCCGCTGCATTGGGAAGATCATGGTTCCCTACCAGTAAAAATACCGGAATCTTTTCTTCGGATAATTTCCTCAACCGCTTGGCGAACTCTCGTTGATGTGTTTGAGAAGGGTCCCTATTTTTATAGGCGTCGCCGCAAAAAAGCACCAGGTCGACCCGGTTGTCAACTGCATAATCGACCAGTTCATCCAGAGACCGGAGCACGTCGAGTAGCCTTGTCGACAAACCTGTCGCAGAGTCGACAGTACCATATGTCTCTATCCCCAGATGAAGGTCAGCAAAATGAAGGATCTTCATAACGCTTTCATCTCGCGGTCTCGCCGCTCGAAAAAACTACCCGGTAAAAGGTTCTCCGCGTAACTTCGCCTGTAACGTGTTCATCAGATCGGCGACCGGTACTCTGACCTGGTCCATACTGTCACGTTCCCTGACAGTAACCATCTTGTCTTCCAGTGAATCGAAGTCTATAGTGACACAAAGCGGAGTCCCTATTTCATCCTGCCTTCGATAACGTCGTCCAATCCCCTGTGCGTCATCATATTGTGTCATCATGTGACGTCGTACCTCGGAATAAACTTCCTTTGCCATCGGTACGAGACGTTCGTTTCTGCTCAGCGGGAGAATGGCAACTTTTATCGGGGCCAGGTCCGGATGAAAGTGCAGGACGACTCTCGTCTCTCCCCGTACTTCCTCCTCATCATAGGCATCGATAAAAAATGCCAGGAGCGACCTGTCGACGCCACTGGATGGTTCGATCACATATGGAACATAACGCTCATTTGTCGCTTCATCGAAATACGACAGGTTTTTCCCGCTGAACTTCGCATGTTGACTGAGGTCAAAATCACCGCGGTTTGCGATGCCTTCCAGTTCCGACCACCCCATAGGAAACAAATACTCAACATCGAAACACCCTTTGGCATAATGGGCCAGTTCGTCTTTAGCGTGTTCGCGAAGGTGTAAATGCTCTTCTTTAATACCAAGATTCATATACCACTGATAACGATAGTCGACCCAGTACTTGAACCATTCTTCATCCGTTCCCGGTTTCACAAAAAATTCACACTCCATCTGCTCGAACTCACGGGTCCGGAAAATGAAATTTCCTGTTGTTATCTCGTTTCGAAAAGACTTACCTATCTGCGCTATGCCGAAAGGTAACTTCTTCCTGGTACTGGTCAAGACATTGTCGAAATTGACAAAAATACCCTGTGCCGTCTCAGGACGCAAGTAGACCACATTAGCTTCATCTTCAACCGGCCCCATAAATGTTTTGAACATAAGATTGAACATTCTCGGATCGGTCATTTCACCACCGCATTGAGGACATGTTGTTCCATCCAGGTCTGTAGACCGCCACCGCATATGACATGATTTACATTCGACGAGAGGATCGGAAAAGCCTTCGACATGTCCGCTCGCCACCCATACTTGCGGGTGCATCATGAGGCTGGCATCAAGACCAACCACATCATCACGCTCTCTCACCATGGCCCGCCACCATGCTGCTTTTACGTTATTCTTCAACTCGACTCCAAGCGGCCCGTAGTCCCAGCAACTTCCCAACCCTCCATAAATCTCGCTGCTTGGAAAAATGAAACCCCGCCTTTTACTCAGCGAGACTATTTTTTCCATTGATACAGTGTTTGTTTCCTTGGCCAAGAATTCCTCCTAAATAATTGCTCAAGCTTAGCAGACTTGGTTTAACAGTGTCAAAGAGTGAAATACTCACTTTAGTATATATTACATAGAAACACTCCGTATAGTGAAATCAATACATTTCACCGGACCGGAGTTTGACTGAATATGTACATTGGATAAAATAGTATTATCAGGTATTGTAATTTGTTGCAGTATTGATGGAAAGCGATGTAAGCGTGGGATATGCACATTCGAGGTTATATATGGCTGTGAAGCCGGCAATTATTTTTATAGTATTGCTGATTTTCGTTATCGTCCCCGTCTCCTGTGTGCCGGTAACTCAAACTCCGCCTGCCGGACAGGCTCCTTCAGCGCCGTCGGGGGAATTACCCGAACAGGAACCTCCGGACTTAATCCCGCCCGGGATAACGGTCACATATTCAATCGAAGGTCCATCGGGAACAACAGTAGTTTTCACATGGGCGGGAAACGATGATGTTACGGCACAGGAAGAACTCATTTATTCTTTCTACCTGGAAGATATTGATCCTGTTTACTCGCCGTATTCCACAATAACGACGGCTACATACACGGAACTACCCGAAGGGACATACACATTTTATGTAAAGTCTAAAGACAGCGCGGGCAACATCGGGACAGGGTCAGTTACCTTGACAATTGCAGGAAAGGAACAATCACCATCAGAAACCGGACCGCAGGAATCAGTGACAAGTACCCTGCTTATCAGTCCGGGAAGCGATGTGAGCCGTATTTGCATCGGCAGTGATGGCGATACTATCTATGCACTCGATACACCGAACTCTCAGCTTTACAGATCGGACCACGGGGGTTACGGATGGGAAAACATTTCGGGCAATATTCCGGCAGGTACATACTGGAATGCTATGGCAATAGCTCCCGACGATCCGGATATTATCGCCGTAGTGACAGATTACGGAACAGAAGTGTATGTGTCGGTTGATGGAGGCAATAATTTTTACGCCACAGGCGCATATGGAAATCTTGGAGCAATGGAGAGAATTACCTGTATCTCTATCTCTCCGGCATACGGCAATCTTTCGCGCGATATAGGAGCAGGTACAGCAACGGGAAACGGCGGCGGGACTATATTAATAAATACTTTCAGCCGTTTTTCCGGTAGCTGGTATGATGCCGGTAGAGAAGAAACCGGCTGGAAACCAGGTCCGGCTTCGCCGGGCGTAGATGTGTTTGCAATTGAATATGCCCCCTCATTCGCTGCCGATGCCGTAATACTCGCTGTCGTCGCAAGCGGGCCCGATAAAAGTACAGGCGATACCAGCCTGTACCTCGGACACAAAGACCTTGCCGGTAAGTCTATAATATGGAACCAGGACGCCGGTTATCCGGTTGAGCTTTGTGAGGCGGGGCAGGATACCCCGGGAACACCGATTACCTACGCCGACCTCGCGATACCGTTTGATTATGCAGGCACATCACCCGGCCGGCGACATATATATGCGTGCTGGAGCGACAATCCGCAGGGTAAACCATCGGGAGGAAATAACAATGATGATGTTTACCGGGTCGATGATGCAATCTGCTATCGATTACAAGCTCATTCCGATGCGATCTGCAGTATTGCATATTTCGGTGATTACGATAACGGCAAACTACTCGCCGGTGCGATCGCATCGACCGCACAATACAGCTATTCGTCCATTCAGGTTTATATCACGCTTAATCCCCAATCGGCATATCCGACATGGACTCCCAGCCAGAAACCGCCATCAGGCCCGGGCAATGCCCGGGTAGCATGGTCTCCGGACGGCACAAAAGCATACTGCGGGACAAGCGGCACGGGCGGAGCGGGATACGATCAAAGTGCATTCTCCATGAGTACCGATAATGATAAAACATGGAATCAGACCGGACTGATAGATACGTAACGGTCAGCTTTTAATTTCATTCCGCTTATATGTCCAATAGTTCTATACGTTTGACATACAGGACGATTTGCTCAATAATAGAGTCCTGCGATGATAAAAGCACTATTTTTCGATTTTTTCAATACGCTCAGCTACTATAAACCTCCCCGTGAGCAAATGTACGTCGATGTATGCGCAAAGCACGGCATTCATGTAGACATGAAACAGCTAACCCTCTCGCTCCCCCGTGCGGACACATTCTACAGAGATGAGAACCACAGGTCGCCTGTGCTGGAACGGCCTCAGGAGGAACAGGTCGCTTTCTTCGTTACCTATATCAGGCTTGCGTTACAATGCACCGGCCTCGATATCGATGAAACAGTCTGCCTGGAAATACTCCAAAAAATGCGGACTACCAGATGGGAATTCAAGCTTTTCGACGACGTGCTGCCGACGTTGCAAAATATGAAAGAGCGCAAATTTATCCTCGGTTTGATTTCCAATGTCGGGCAGGAAGCCCGGAAGATATTTAATGATCTGGGACTGTTACAGTTCCTGGATTTCTACGTCACATCCTTCGATACCGGTCATGATAAGCCCGATCCTGAAATATTCCTGGCAGCACTGGAAAAAGCCGCAATAAAAGCAGATGAAGCGGTCTACACCGGAGATTCATACGAGCTGGACGTTATCGGAGCGCGCGGTGTCGGTATGTATCCGGTGTTACTGGATAGAAATGACTGGTTCCCCGAAATCACAGACTGCCCGCGTATTCACAACTTGCCTGAACTTGTTTCTCACATCCGGTGATAAGAAGCAATATAAAGCGCGTGTGAATATTTACATGCCTCGCAGGAACTCCGGGCGCAATAGAGCCGGATTACCTTTGGAGATAATAGTATCGAGCTCACGTACCATACGTTGCTTGTCGCGCGGTAATATTCCTCTGACGGAAAAATAATTGGAAGCATGCATGGAACTGAAGAAACAGTTCGTACAGTTTGTATTTTCTATTATCTTCTTCAGCTCTTTTAAAGAGTCAAAAGAAGACACCATAGAAAACTCACCCCGCTTCCATTCATCATACATCGGTGCACCGGGCACCAGGGTCAATGTCAGGGCACCGGCATATTCAGGATCTATTTCCGAAAGTACGCGCGCCGTTTCCAGCGCATGTTTATCACTACCTTCGATCCCTCCCAGACCCAGGATGACCGTTACTGAAAGCACGATCCCTACTTTTTTCACTTTCCTGCCTGCCTCAACCATCTGATCGTGAGTAGCATTTTTGCAAATACGTTCCAGTACTTCATCATCGCCGCTCTCAATACCCATATAGAAAATCGTTATCTTTCTGTCCCGTAATTCCTCAAGCTCTTCAAGGCTCCGGCGTAGAATATCATGGGGGGTTGCATAAATTCCGATTCGCTCCAGGTTCGGAAATTTCCCGTTCAGGTAGTCTATCGCTTCCTTTAATTTCGGGTAAGGATAAGCGAGCGCATCGCCGTCCTGAAGAAAAATCCTCTTTCCATTCCACTCGCGTAACAACGCATAAACAATGGGATGGATAGAAGGGACTGTCATACCATGGTGCATATAAAGGCTCATGGCATCAATTTCCTGTTTCACTTCTTCCAATGGCCGTATACGAAGCTTTTTGCCGAAATACCTGACGCAAAAAGTACACGTATTGTTAGAACAACCCGATGTGAGCGGAAGATAATAGCTATCATGCTCGCTGGGAGGTCTTATTATTTCCGGACGTTCGAATTCCATTTATATCACCCTGATAATATTGTAACATCATCTGAGCATTGCAACATAACTGTTCAGCGGCACACCGAGGGAATCGGCTACCGGCCCGCACTTGGCGACAAGGCAATGAAATACTTTTCCTGTAGCAGGATACTCGGAAAGCGCTTCATAATATCCCATCCCCTTGGCAAATATCAAGTCCGCTGAATTGTATTCAGCTATAAACTGATCCGATGCCTGGGAGAAATCAATACCGGGAGTAGCAGTACCGGTTGTAATCACAGGATTAAGTTCGTTCTCCAGCCTTAACATTTGTATTTCTTCAAGCGTAAGATCATTCTGAACAGGCAAGGATTTCACCACGTACAATACGGTTGTATATTGCCTCATCCATTTTAATAACGGTATATCGAAGAACACTTCTCCGGCATTATCAGCAAGATAGAGTACTTTTCCGGCATGTTTCAAAAGCTTTTCGAAGCGGTCTGAATCATCGATCGTGAACCTGACATGTTTTCCGTCGTTTATACTTTTTTTAATCTCATCGATAGACCTGAAAAAATCGAGGGTATTTCCAAGTACCGATAATATAAGCAGGTCTTTAAAATTATCTCCAAAGGACTCTCTCAATTTCAAGAAAATTTCGTGTGCCGTTTTCATCTCTAAAGCTTTCATCGAGCTGTACGGGTCCGGATTTTGCGTTATTTCCTTGATGGCTTTGTGTATTCTGGACGCAACGACTATAGAAACGACATCGGTGGAAAAGTCTTCGTCAAGTATTTTCAGACCTTCCTGTTTCGCTTTCTCCACAACCTGTTCATCCCCGGCAGCCATTTCCGCTGCCTGGATAATGAGGTTACATAAACACTGGTAACATTCAGGATACAGTTTCAAACTAAAGAACCCTCCGATAATTAACAAATCGATAATGATGCAGTTAGGGCATCTTTAAAAGATAACTTTCAATATAAGCGCAAGAACCCAGCCGATAAGGCCGCACACGGGAAACGTTAAAATCCAGGTCAGTACGATATCTTTCGCAATGCCCCACCTCACCGCAGAAAGTCGCCTGGTAGCGCCGACGCCCATAATCGACGAGCTCACGCAATGAGTTGTGCTTACAGGAATGCCGAAATGAGAGGCAACTTCAATAACCGTCGCCGCAGCGGCACTTGCGGCAAAACCGTGTACCGGCCGAAGGCTGGTCACTTTAAGACCCAGTGTCTTGATTACACGCCACCCCCCGACAGCCGTCCCGAAACTTATCGAAGCCGCTGAAAGAACAATAACCCATGGTAGAATTTGTAATTCACCCGAACCGTTATAGATCATCAATGCCATCGACATTACGCCGATAGGCATCTGACCATCATTTTTCCCATGACTGTAAGCAACGAACGCGGCGGCAAGTATCTGAAACTTGCCGAATATATTATTCACTTTTGCAGGCGACATTTTCTGAAAGACCCACATGATGATCACCATGAGGACAAAACCACCTGCAAATCCAAGCAGCGGCGCGATTCCTACTGCAGACGCAACACGTACAAGCACATGCCATATTATCGATTTGGTCCCTGATATCGCAATGCCCGCTCCGACGAGACCGGAGACAAGCCCGTGTGTGAGGCTGATAGGCATTCCGAGATAAGTAGCAACCGATGCCCATATTACGATCGCTCCGACACCGGCTATCACTGTGCTCATCGTCAGCATCTCAGGGTTTACAATTCCCTTGCCGATCGTCAACGCAACAGCGGTACCGGTAGCTGAACCGATAAAATTAAAAAAAGCAGCCATAATAACAGCTGTCCGGGGGGATAAAGTCCGGGTACCGATTACAGTGGCAATCGCGTTGGCGGCATCATTAAAGCCGTTGGCTATACCGAACCCAATAGCAACAATGATAACTATAATTAGCAGCGCAATTGAATCATGCATGCTTGAGCACTACTGCTTCCAGAACATTGGCAACATCTTCTGCTCTGTCAGTCGCACTTTCCATAAGCTCGAGGATTTCACGCCATTTAATGACCTGTGCCAGGTCTGTAGTATTATCGAAAAGCTCGCCAAGTGCAGCATGATGTACGTCATCTGCCACATTTTCAAGGCGGTTGATCTCAATACATTGCTCCAGCACTTTATCGAATTTCTCCCTGTGGTGGAGTAACGGCATTATTTCATTTAGTTTATGAGTGCACATTAAAATAATGTTAGCAAGCTCGCAAGCCCTGTCTATTGGCTTATCGATATGGTAAAGCAGACAGGTCCGGGCAGCCGCCTCGATAAAGTCCATCACATCATCGAGGCTATTGGCAAGTTTGGCAATATCTTCTCTATCGAAAGGAGTGACAAAAGTACGATGCAGGTTGTGCATGATCTCGTGAGTGATCGTGTCACCCTCATGTTCAAGTTCTTTTAAACGTTCGACCTTAACATTCAGGGAAGTATAGTCGTTGAACAACTCGACCAGTTTACCTGCGGCAATCACCAAATTTGCAGTACTTTTCTCAAACAGATCATAGAACTTGGGCTGCTTTGGAATAATCGAAAATTTAGGCACAGGATACCTCCTGATTATATTGCCGGATGAGTCCTGGAGCTGGGGATAAAAGTACGACCCGGTTCAGTGACCAGCCATATATCCGAAACCGCACTGCCGTCCCCACGCCATTTATTATAACAAAGAAAAATTTCAAACCGATATAAACCTGCCGACCACGTTCCACTCAACCGTGTTATGTTTCACGAATGACATTATAGCAAACACAAACACGATATGACCAGTGATATATACCATACATCGGGATACTCCGTTTATTCGCATAAAATCTCACCATTGTGGTAAGCTGTTCAATAGAGTACGGAGGCTATCATGGCAGTTGGATATGAAATCAACGATCTGGCAAAAGAGGAAAGCTGGAGGATGTTTCGCATTCTCGGTGAATTTGTTGAGGGTTTCGATAAGCTTTCAGGAATAGGACCTGCGGTGAGTATATACGGGTCCGCAAGGCTGAAACCTGACGATATGCTCTATACGCAAACCGTAGACATCGCAAAACGGCTCGGCGAGCTCGGTTTTACCATAATAACAGGCGGGGGACCGGGTGTAATGGAAGCAGCAAATCGTGGCGCTTTCGAAGCCGGTGCCACATCGATCGGCCTGAACATCATCTTACCGGAAGAACAAAAGTGCAATGAATATACGACCAAATCTATCACATTCAATCATTTCTTTGTTCGCAAGGTAATGCTCGTAAAATATGCGAACGCTTTTGTTATAATGCCGGGCGGGGTCGGGACGCTCGATGAATTAACCGAAATATTGACCATGATGCAAACAGGGAAAATAAAGCCTTTCCCTATTGTGCTCTTCAATAGCAAATTCTGGGGCGGTTTTCTGGAATGGCTACGCAGCACCGTCTTGACCAAAGGGTTTGTCTCAGAAGAGGACTTCGACCTGCTTATTCTCTGCGACGATATCGATTCCGTGGTTGAAACCGTACAGGAATGGTATATCAAGCATGAAATAGTCGGAAAAAGGGCTGTTACGTAAAGCAGCAAATAATAACTTTCATTTGTCGCATATACTCAGTCCAGTACTACTTCCTGACGGTAATGAGGCACTGTTACTTTTCCGCCGTTCCTCTCTTTCACATACTCGGCGAAGTTGTGGGAGGATTCGTTTTCCCCGTGTGTAATAAAAAGATGTCGCGGCGGTTTCTGCAAAGCCGATATCCATTTATAAAGTTCGTCCCTGTCGGCATGTGCTGAAAAACCGTTTATTCTGGCTACACGTGCTTTTACAGGATAGTGCTGTCCCAGAATCCTCACTTCTTTATTACCATCGACAATGCTCCTGCCCAGCGTTCCCATTGCCTGATAACCGACAATCAATATAGTGGACTCCGGACGCGTAATGTTACTGACAAGATGGTGTTTAATTCTACCGCCGGTACACATCCCGGAACCGGCAATAATGATGATCGATCCCTTTATGCGGTTAATCGCCTTCGACTCATCGGTCGTCCTCGATAGTTTCAGCCCGCGAAAATTGAACGGTGAATTCCCTTCGCGGAGAAGCTCGTTCATTTCCTCATCGAAAAGTTCGGGGTGATCCCGGAATACATCGGTGATATTTATTGCCATCGGACTATCGAAAAATACCAGTAGATGAGGTATCTTGTCTTCCAGGAGAAACTGATTGAGATAATAAAGGATTTCCTGGGACCTTTCGAGCGCAAAGCTGGGAATTACTATATTCCCTCCCGCTTTTACCGTATCGTTTATCACGTCGGAAAGCTTCTCGACACCGTCTTCTGGTGAATTGAGCAACCTGTCTCCATAAGTAGATTCCATAACGACATAGTCCGCATCGGAAAACGTGGTAGGGTCCTGTAAAATTGGTTTATCCCACCGGCCAAGGTCGCCCGAAAAAAGAATCGTTCTTTTTTCATCACCGCGGCCTATTTCCAGCTTCACAATAGATGAACCGAGCACATGACCGGCATCGAAAAATATCGCCTGAATCTCATTTCCGAGCTGGACAGGAGAGTTGTATTCGACATGAACGAACTGCGGAATAGTGGCTTCCGCATCCTGGATAGTATAAAGCGGGACTTCCGGATGAGGACCGGACCGTCCTTCGCGTTCATGCCGCCGTTTCTTAAATACCGCATCCTCTTCCTGCAATTTTGCCGAGTCCAGCAGTATTATCTCCGTTATCTCAGCTGTTGCCGGTGTGCAGTAGATCGGACCGTTGTACCCGTCTCTGACCAGCTTGGGCAAAAGACCGCAGTGGTCAAGATGTGCATGGGTAAGGAGCACAACGTCGATTGTGTCCGGGTTAAAATGAAAGTCTTCCCAGTTCCTGTCCAGATGGTCTCTTTCCTGGTAAATACCGCAGTCTACGAGAATTTTCGTTCCGTTCGCCTCAATGAGATATTGTGAACCGGTGACACACTCCGCTGCACCGAGAAACGTAATCTTGCTTTGCATTATTCTCCTCGTATAAAAAAGTTCAGGTTAATATTACCGTTTTCGCGGTCACGCAAAATACCAAATCTACATACTGGCTTATTATGTTTTATAACGAAAAAGCCTGAAAAGGCTTTGCCTGCATGTATCATGCGAGTTTAATTCGCCATTGATCATGTAGCCTGTTCTGTAACCGTTTATAACGGTAAATCCTATTGTAACATAATTCAGCGAACCGGTAGCCGGAATAGTAAAAACGCATTGCCATATTACATACATATATGCGATACTCTGTAGTCGGAAATGAATGACCTGCTCTACATCATTTTAATAGCACTCGGATTGTCTATGGACTGCTTCGCAGTATCCGTTAGCGGGAGTATTACCCTGAAACATGTTACACCGCTAAGAATTATACGTACTGCATTTACCTTCGGTCTTTTTCAGGCGATAATGCCGGTTATAGGCTGGCTCATAGGACATAATCTGGTAACTATAGTAGCCGACTACGATCACTGGCTGGCATTTGTTTTATTATTATTTGTCGGCGGGAAAATGATCTGGGAATCATTCCGCCCAAGCGAAAATACACAGACTACCGATATTACGAGCGGAATGACGCTTATTACTATGGCGTTAGCCACAAGTATCGATGCGCTGGCTATCGGCCTCAGTTTTGCGTTTCTCGAAATCAGTATCGCTATAGCAGCAGTGACTATTGGAGTGATCGCATTCCTGATCACTATTGCAGGTTTTCTGCTCGGTAAAAAACTGGGCCAGTTGATCGGGAAGCGTGCCGAAATCATCGGCGGGATTGTGCTGATCGGGATCGGTATAAGAATTCTCCTTTCTCATCTTTTACAGTAAAAACAACAGATGTCCGGTGATATAACGTAAAATATTCCGGTTTTCCTTTTTTATTTATTGACATCGCCAACTTGCAAAATTAGAATATATACAATGTGTAATATATATGTTAATTAAATTCTAATTATCATATATTGAATAAACCGGCCGGGTAATCCCGCAATAAGCACTGCAAATAATAACATGCCAGTAATAATGAGTTATTTATATCCCGAATTCACCGCATAATATTTTGCACATGACCGGAGTAGAATATCGAATGTTGCTGAACATAGCAGCACACCTGTATTTCCGGCATACGGCGCTTCGTACTGACAAAAAAATAAGGAGTTTGGAACTATGACGGGAAGATTGGAAGGCAAGGTAGCTTTAATCACCGGAACGGGGAGAGGTCAGGGTCGTGCCGCCGCATTGCTCTTTGCCCGGGAGGGAGCAACCGTTGTCGGCTGCGACCTGAACGAGAAAGGCGCAATTGAGACCGTTGAATTAGTGAAAGCGGCAGGAAAAGAGATGCTGTCCATGCAGCCGGTAGACCTTGGTGACGGCCCTCAAGTAAAAAAATGGATAGATTTTGCCATAAAGAAAACCGGGCGTATCGACATTCTTTACAATAATGCTTCTGCACCGAAATTTGCTCCCGTCGGTCAGATGACCTGGGAAGAATGGCAGTTCACCGTACGAAATGAACTGGACATTATTTACTGGGCATGCCACTATGCCTGGCCTTATCTTAAAGAAAATAACACCGGTGTTATTATAAATACTGCATCCATTGCCGGCGTAATTGCCACGGATGTGGAATTGTCACCCAACTTTGCGCACTCGGCTACAAAGGGCGGTGTAATTGCAGTCACCAGGCAGCTTGCAATGGAAGGCGCACGCTATGGTATCAGAGCGAATGTTATCTCACCCGGGGTGATTGTGAGCCCCGCTACAGAACCGGGATTCGAAACGATCCCCGGCCTGAAAGAGACCCTGTTGAATATGGTGCCGTTGCACCGGCTTGGTACGGTTGAGGATATAGTAAAAGTAGCTCTTTTCCTGGCATCGGATGACTCTTCATACATCACGGGAACGAACATTGTCGTCGATGGAGGATTCACAATCCATTAATTGCCGGTACCAACATTCGAATTAATTATATTGAACTACAGAAAGCGAGAGGAAAATGACGGTAGAAAAAACCATCGAAACCGATGTGCTGGTGATCGGAGGAGGAATAGCAGGTTGCTTTGCTGCGATAAAAGCTAAAGAGCGCGGACTTGATGTGACGATTGTAGATAAAGCATATGCCACAAAGTCCGGGGGAACCATTTCCGCTACTGCATTCTATATGGTCTTTAATCCCGAATGGGGCCATAACCTTGATGCCTGCATGAACGTAATCGGGAAAAGCGGAGAGTACCTTAACGATCATGAGTGGACTGAAACAGTGCTGAAGGAGTCATGGGGAACGTATCTGGACATGGTGTCATGGGGAGTCGAATTTCCAATGGACATCGACAAAGTGAAAAAGGAAAAAAGCACTTTGACCCTCGCAAACTCGGCAGGTGAGCCTACATTCGGGCAAATTCCTATTCAGCGAGGCAAACATTCCCCGGTATTGAGAAAGCAGGCAATCAAGACAGGCGTTCATATAATGGACAGGATCATGGTAACCGACCTTTTGAAACAGGATGGAAAAGTCACCGGAGCGCTCGGTTTCTCGCTTTCCGGCAACGATCTTTACTTATTTAAAGCAAAAGCGACAATCCTGTGTACGGGTGTAAGCAGCTTCAAACCGTTAGGATATGCCACTTCCGCCCTGACCGGTGATGGAGATGCAATGGCTTACAGGGCCGGTGCCGCGGTGACCGGCAAAGAGTTTCCCGCACCGTTCCTGACCATGGCAGCATTTCCCGCATGGCGTACCTATCCGGGCTACGGCGCCTATCCTAATTTTACCGATGCGGAAGGAAATCCGATAAAGCATGTGGGATTCTGGGACCTCGCAATGGATTTCCTCGTTCACAGCGGCAAAGGCCCCATACTGTGGAATCTCGATTCTGCCACTGCCGAAGATGCGGAGAGGGTCAGGGAATGGATACGGCGTGCAGAAGGAAACGTCCTGGCACATGAACGCATAGGACTGGATGTGAGCAAGGGAGGCAAAATTCAAATGGCAGGAGGTGCAGGAGCCGGGTCGTCCGACTCACAGACAGGCGGTGTATGGACCGTTAACACTCACTGCGCTACCGAAGTGCCGGGGCTGTTCGTCGCCGGAGAATGCTGCGGGACCAGATACGTCGGTGCCGTCCATACGGCAGGAGGATTCGGGCTTACCGGTTCCGCTGTTACGGGACTGAGGGCTGGACTGGGTGCCGCCGAATATGCCTCAAAGGTCAATATGCCCGCTTCAAATCAAGAGGAGTTTACGCGCCTGAAAGAAATTGCGTATGCGCCGGTCGAACGCAAAGGCGGTTTCAGCCCCGCATGGCTAACACAGCTTCTCCAGAACCTGATGATCCCATATTTTGTATCCCGTATTAAAAACGAGGAGCGATTAAAGGCAGCTCTTACATTCGTTGAATTCTTCAGAGACCATATGATACCCAAACTGATTGCTGAGGACAATCATGAGCTGCGAATGGCGCACGAGACCAGGAATATGGTGCTTAATGCAGAGATGATATTGAGGGCTTCGCTTTCCAGGACCGAGAGCAGAGGACAACACTACAGGGAAGACCATCCCTTGAGAGATGATCCCGCATGGCTAGCATAGCTGAAAGTCCGAAATGATCAGGGCACTATGAAAGTGATTAAAGAACAGATACCGGAAAAATGGTGGCCCGACCTTTCGATACCATACGAAACAAGGTATCCGAAAAGATTTCTCGGAGAATAATCTCCTTTTCGATAAATATTAAATGTAAAAATAATAAAGAAAACAGTCACAATCTCAGGGAGGCATAATGGTAATAGAGCGTATTGATCCTGAACTATGCACCGGCTGCGGGATTTGTGTGAACACCTGCTCATTGGATGTGATAAGAATGGATGAAAAAAAGAAAAAGGCAGTCATTAAATATCCGGCTGATTGTATGTGCTGCGATTATTGTGAACTTGATTGTCCCGTGAATGCCATATACGTATCGCCGGAAAAGTACGCACCGGTCACAGTTGCATGGTAACAAGATACAGTTTAAATACGCGACCAGCCTTTGCCTTTCAATAGTCCGCGTACATAAGCGATCTGCCCGACATGTTGCAGGCAATCGCTCATTATACTTATCAGCCGTACTCCGACCGTCGGAAGCGGCTGGAACCAGGGTTCATTCAACTCGCGGTCCAGATCGTTATCGGAAAGGTTGTTGATGTATGACTTCGTCCGTTCCAGCACCATTTTATGATAGCCCAGAATAGTGGCAATATCCGGGGACCTGAATGCCGCGACCTGCTCCGGGCTATTACCGAAACCGGAATCATCAGGATCGGGTGGACGGTTGAACCTGGAAAACCAACCTTCCCTGATATAAATCTGTTCATCACCTGCAAGGTCTGCTATCTGTCCGTCCTGGACTCGCGTAAGGTGCCATGCGAGCCATCCCATACTATTGCAATCGGGATGAGGTTGCCGGTCAAGATCATCCTGTGCAAGGCCGTCCAGCGCCCTCTTCATTTCTTCCAGAACCCGTCCATAGCCATCTACAAGCAGTTGCTGCCATTTCATCATTGCACCTCTTATACCGAAACTTTATTTCGCTACGGAATTTATTCTACCGCAGTGAGGACATCTGACGCTGTTACCCTTGAAAGAAGGGGGTACTCTTAACTTTGTGCCACAATCACAGGTAACGGTCCGGTACTTATTGAGATTCCACAACACGTCCGAAGTCTCGCGGGCCCGCTGTACTTCACCGGGTTCTACTTTTTCCTGCTCGGCCGATGCTGCACGTAAAGAGACGGCTCCCGTTCCGGCGAGGGCTGATGCGGGTAACACACCTTTACCCGAACCGTGAACGCCGGTAAAGGCATTGTTGTAGTCCGTCATCGAGGCTCCATTCATAGCGCGCAGTATCTTGATTCTCTCCGAAATCGGAGGGTGTGTACTGGTAAGGTCCATTGCTGCCATCCCTTTCTTGCGAAAGGGATTGATTATGTACATGGGAGCCGTGGCATTATTGGCCGATTTAAGCTGTGTGGTCGATGCAGCCAGCTTTTCAAGTGCGGAAGCGAGTCCCTCCGGATAACGGGTGTAGAGCGCCGAAGAAGCATCGGCGAGATATTCCCGTTTTCTCGATATGGCAAAATAGATGAGTTGCGCCAATATCGGTGAAAGTATCATCAATACGAGTGCGACGACCAGGATTATCAGTTGAGCAGCCCCACCACCACTATTGGAAGAGGAGCTTCTCCGTCCTCCGCCAAGCGAGCCGAAAATCATAAACCTCGACGCATACCAGCCCAAAATAACAATAGTGCCAAGAAGAACGCTGCACATAGTCATAAGCAACACATCGCGATTGTTGATATGCGAGATCTCATGGCCGATAACTCCCTGCAACTCATCGCGATTAAGTCTCTGCAATAAACCGGAAGTTACCGCAACGGACGCTTTATTTTTATCTCTGCCCGTTGCAAAGGCATTGAGAGCCGGGTCTTCGATTATGTAGATATCCGGCATCTTTTCCAGTCCGGAAGCTATTTTCATTTCTTCCACGATATTATAAAGCCTGGGATGATCACCCTTTGTAATTTTCCTCGCACGGGACAGTCCCAATAAAATCGAGTCCCCCTGAAAATAGGCGATCAGGTTCATAATTCCCCATATTACAAGGGCCAATATGAGTCCGCCCGTACCGCTGTTGAAGAAATAGAGGCCGACGAAATAGCCGAGCAGCAGCAGGATAACGCCCATTCCCGCAGCAAGTACCACCGACCTTATACGATTAGATCTTATCTGTTCCCACATGTATGATAAATCCTGTTATGAAAAACTTACTTTCGGTGCTTCCCGCTCCGCAGTAGCCGTTACTTCGAAGAATTCCTCGGATTTAAAGCCGAACATACCGGCAACGATGTTCGAAGGAAACATCTGTGTTTTATTATTGAAATTCAGGACTGAATCATTGTAGAACTGCCTGGAAAAGCTTATCTTGTTCTCGGTCGAGGTCAGTTCCTCCTGAAGCGCCAGGAAGTTCTGGTTAGCTTTCAGATCAGGATAGCGTTCTACTACGGCAAGGAGTCTTGAAAGTGCGGAGCTCAATTCGCCCTCCGCTTTCGAGCGTGTACCCGCACCGGCCGATGAAACCTGTTGTGCCATGTTTCTGGCATTGGTCACCGCTTCAAGCGTTTCCCGTTCGTGCTTCATATATCCCTTTACTGTTTCTACCAGGTTGGGAATGAGATCGTAACGACGTTTAAGCTGGACGTCTATCTGAGCCCAGGCATTCTTGACCTGGTTACGCAGCTTAACAAGGCTGTTATAGACCCCGATAAATATAAGGATGAGAAGAACCACAACACCAACAATAACCCAAATAAGTACTCCCATATAAGACCTCCGACATTTAATAGTATTATGTAAACTTCCAAACCGAAAACAGGAATTTCTACTCCTGTGCCTGAAACACTTCTCCCAGAAAATCGACTATTTTCTGTTGTCTTCCTTCCCCGATAGCACTTCCACCGGCAAGCTGCTTTATCAACTGCGCCAGCTCGCCACCGTCGAACCATATCCCGTCCTCACGTTTACACAGGTCTATGATTATTTCCGGTTTTCCGCCGACTGTTGCCTTCCTCATCTTGCGGTTGCATATCGGGCATTTACGTTTCTTCTCCGAAGTACTAGCAGAAGGGGAATGAAACAGGTCTGCGATAAGCGCCTGATCCTCTTCCATGTTCATAGCCCGTACCAGCAACTCCAGTTCGCCCGAATCAAACCATACACCATGGCACTCGTTGCAGTAATCGAGCTCTATATCGTGATACTCGACCACGATCATATCATTTTTACATGCGGGACATATCATTGTAACCTGCTCTGATAAATTATTAGACACTAGTGTAGAGTTACAGGCATCCGGTGTCAAGATACGATAAAATCAATTGAAGAGAAAATTTGATGTGTTTGGTGAAAAATATCAATCATCGGGAGATAGTGGAAATGCGCATTACACAGGAGAATCGGTATATACCGCTTTATATTACAGTTGCTCCTGTGTGATCATATCCCACCACCCGTCGAGTGTTGCACGGGTTACTTCCCCGCGGACTACGGTGATCTCGGCTTTATGCGGTGTGACCACTTCGGCAACCACCATACCACCTCTGTTGCCATAACCGGCATGAGCAGATTGAAATTCATAGACAAATTTCCAGCAGGACGGACAGCGAAGCGTATCCGTATCTTTCAGTTCCAGGGTACCATCGATGCCGTCGAAAAAATATGTGCCGCCCTTCTTGATAAATGCTTCGGCTATTTCCCTGCTTTGCTCAAGTGTAAATACCGGCTCGGTCGCTACAGATGCGGAATCCACCGGTGTCTGGTTACAGATAAAGCTCGATAAGAAAGCCGTTATCCCCAGGAAGATCAGTCCGAAATATAGTTTTATCGCAGCCATATCATCATCCTCGCCGTATATCGTAATCCAATTCTTATATTTAATAACGAAATCATCATAATGGAAGTTTATGAAGATATTATTAATCGTCTGCTTACTTTTTATCGTAGAAAAATATTTCTTCAATTCGCTAAATAATGTCGTTTAGCAAGAGCTGCCACTTGACAACTTCGTTCAATAAAAAGAAAATTGATTTGAAAAAAAATCGTGAGAAAAAATTCTCACCACTGTGTGCCTTCTGTCACGGCCACGCTACTCCCTGAAAAGGTATAAGGAGGGCTGTTATTAAAGTCTTTGTTATCGGCGGAACAGGATTCCTGGGGGCACATTTGCTACCGAAGCTGGTGAGAAAAAAACATATCGTCACCGTACTCACACGAAGTAAAGAAAAGGCGGCTTTTCTCGAGTCCCAGAAATTTAATGCAATAGTGGGAGACCTGCTTCAGCCTGATTCTTTTCTCTATCATCTGGCTCCGCAGGATGTTGTAATATCTATTGCACGGCCCCACTTCAAACCGTCCCGTATGTCTTCCAAGCAGTTCGCAGTACTACAAAAACAAACGACAACATATTTTTCAACGGCAGCTCAAGTCGCCGAGAACTTCGGCTGTCCTCTCGTTGCTACCCTCGGCGCCAGCTTCCGTACCGGAAAAGATCAGGTTGCCGACGAGCTGTGGCCCATCGAGCGCTTTGGTATAGCAAAACTGGGAGAATATGTCGACCCGCTTATTTTTATGATGGCGCATCAGCATACACCACCCCTTATCCAGATGCTCCCCGGTGAGATATACGGGCCCGGCGGCCTGTTCCGTGACTACATGTACGAGTGGATGAAGACCGGCCAATACCGAATAATCGGCTCAGGCAATAACCTGATACCGAGAATTCACGTGGATGACTGTGCGCAGGCATACATTCACGTACTCGAAAAAATGCCGATAGGCGAAAAATATATTATTGCCGACGATGGTCCCTGCACACTTAACGAATTCACGTATTTCATGGCAGACTGTATGGGAGTTCCGCCTCCGAAAAAAGTACCGGGTTTCCTGATCAAGTTGATCATGGGGAAACTGGTCTATGAAACGGTCACAATGAACTGCCGTGTGAGCAATAACAAAGCAAAAGCCGAGCTCGGCTGGAAGCTAGCATATCCTACATATCGCGAAGGCATCCCCGCTGCAATCGAAGAGATCGAAAGCGACAACAGGGCGTAATAATCTGCCTCCGGTGAATTGTCTGAAACAACCTGTTCTTTTGCTTCGTGATTACTTTTTAATAAAAATGGGATTTTACTATACGCGAGAATTCCGGTGATATCTGTATACCTACGTATGGAATACTCCGAACAAATGGAGCAGTGAACCCAGGCCGAAATAACCGAGATATGACAGTATCAATGCCTGTACCGTTTTACCGGCCCCGCAGACAAGCAGAAACCGCGCAGTATTGAAACGCGCTGCCCCCATAGCGAGTATCAGTGGCGTAGCAACAGGGTTCGGATAAATGAAGAGGAGGAAGAGCATTGCCATCTCTCCCGGGCTTGTGGATTTTACGAGTTTTGATATCCGTTTACCCCCCATAATCCTGCCGAGCTTTGTATCCGGATTATCAAGACCTGAAAAAACTTTGATTCCGTTGCGGCCGGTAATATAGATTATGACATTTCCAATCGTGTTGCCCAGCCCTGATACAAGACCAATGAAAAGAGGGTTCAACAGGCTCCCCAGAGTGAATGTGAGAATCATACTCGGAGTAGGTATAGGAAGCGGCGATCCGGCAAGCAGCGATATAAGGAAAAGACCCAGATAACCGTGTTGTTCCAGTTTAACAACATATTCATGGTTATATACGAGAAAAATCGAAAGTGCAATCGTTAGTACCGTTGTGCCAACCAGCAAAGAAACGGTAATATATTTTTTCTTTCCTATATAGACCTGAGATTCAACCACGCACGTATTGTATGATACTTAAATCTGTTTTTAAAGTTGTTTATAAATTATGGTATCGGAAAACTGATTAAAGATAACATATTTTAATTAACAAAATTCTATTGGAACAATGCATTACACTAGTTAAATATTTATCCTGTTACAAAAAATAATAAGTCATTTATTTTCCGCAAGGTGATTGTTCCAGTACCGCTAAATATTATTTTCTTGCAAGCTTTTTATAGATTTCCATTGCTTTGTCCGGAAGCGCCTTTTTCACCCCTGACAGCGAATCGGGGCTCATCTCCTTTACCGCGTTGAGCACGCCTTCCACCGCGTAGCCGATCACTTTCTCTTCCGGTATACCGAGTATATTGGCCGCTTCACGGGCACCTTCGACCGCATCTACCGCAGTCTCGACGATATCCGTTCCCTTTTCGACCGCTCCCTGTACCACACCGTATCCTGTTCCCCGGAACGCGTCTTCGGCTTCAACTTTCTCACGGTCGAATGCCCGTACCATACCAACAATTGCCGAATAGACTAACCGTCGCGTGTCCAAATTGCCTTCTTCTCCGGCATGGATCACACCGCGCGCCGTATAACGGGCAACGTCAACGCCTTCGGAAGGTTTAACCTCCCCGTTCTTCAGCATCTGCTCCACACTCTTTTCCAGTCTCCGTGCAATATTCGCCGTCGCGTTCCACCCCCGCGATGCTGCCAGAGTTGTAACTCGTGCCATGTCTGAGATCTCATATGCCGTTACAGTAATCGCCACATTGAGGCCTCGCACTTGCCTCAAATATGTAAAGGGGAAAATGCTGAGAAATCCCAAACCGGGCACGGAGCTTACCGCCCGGGTTACAGTCCTTGTCCGGGTCATCATATCCTCGAGCACCACATCCTCTCCCACTTCGCCTTCTTCCTTCAGCGTGCTGAGCGTATTCAGGGTAAAGATCCCTATCACAAAAGCGATAATGAAAAGAAAGTCCAGACCGGAAACGTTGAAGGCCGGTACCTGTAACACGTGATTGGGGTCTACCCATGTAAAATTAACGGAAAACTTCCGCGTGGCGAAAAAGTCCGCTAGTCCACCTCCGACAAGCGGGCCAAGCCCCATCCCCATATAGGTTGCAAGGGACGTACCGGCAAGATAGGGAGTCGTCTGCCCTTCGGGTGATAGCTTGAGGCCGATTGTAGCCACGGTAAGCGTGACACCCGCCGTGGCAATCCCTGCAAATATATGTAACACCACCAGCAACGGTATCGTGAGAAAATAGCGGTCCGGCATTGTTGTGAAAGTCCACCCGAATATTACCAGCAGGTACAGGGATGCTGAGAGTGACAGTATTACCTTACTGCCGAAACGGTCTGTCAGAGGTCCCCAGACACGTAAAAACATCACATTAAAAAGCTGGCTGATTACGCTCATGATAATCACCGTGAGGAGGGACAACTTCAACACTTCGAGCATGTATACAGCAAAAAACGGTATCGCCAGGTTGGAGGCAAAGCTCCAGAAGAGCAAAAACTTGACCAGCTGGGTAAAATTCTTGTCCTCAAACGGCCGGACGATAGTCTTCAGTAATGATGGTTGTATCCGGTCCGGCGGTTTCATTAATGGTTCCGGCATCTGAGTCATGAATACAGGGCTCATCATTCCCAGAAAGAGCGCACCGAAAAGCAGCGCAATCGTATATCCGTATATCGCTGTTTCACCGGGATTCAAATCACGCCAGTAGTCCACAAAAAAAGCTGCTCCAAGGCTGAAGATGACCGCAGTAATCGCGGAGAGCGTAAATCGCCGTGAGTATAACTTGCCGAGCACTTCCTGCGGCACGAGGTCGCGCACCCAGGAATTCCAGCTGCAATTCGCCACCGCGGCAAACATACCTCTTATTCCCATCAGTACCAGCAGTAATGTGACTGCCCATCCCCCCGGAATATGGATGAATACAGGTATCAGTGCCATAGGAAACCACAACAGTTGCGTGATAGTCCACGCCACTATGGTAATCAACTTACGTTTGCGTACGCGTTCAATAAGTAGTATGGTCGGTATTTGAAGCGGCTGCGTAATGAAATATAATGCAACCAGTACACCTATCTGAAACTTGCTAGCCCCCAGAGCAAGCGCAAACGCAGCGAGGAATCCGCTTGTCGTGATGCTGTAAAAGCCCAGGGAGACCATCCCCTCGTAGGTCATCATGCGCAGACCGTAGAGAAGCTCTTTTTCGTTGAGTTCAGCTTTCGGTTCCCAGAGTTTCATACTTTACGTCGCCTTTTAAGCATTAGAATTATATCCTGTATCGACAGTATATAATTTAATCTCTCTTTTCACTTTCTCCCTTACTGCTGTCGTCCGTATTTCGTACCGGTCCGTTATCAATATCCTGTCTCTCGGAATGCGTTTTACCGGTCACAGCGATACGAATAATGCCGACTGATCCGTACACCAGTTTCCTGAATACGCCGGACAGACCTGTATCGCCGGACACCGAGGAATGCTCTTTCCCTATCAGTGCGCGACTGAATGCACGTTCCATCTGGTCGTGTATATCGAAAACGCTCCTTAAGACTAAATAAATTATCATCGCGACAAGAAATGCAGGCATCACAATTGCCAGGGAGCCAATCGTAATCATTCCGGAAAAGAAGGGGATAAACCAGAGTCCTATGAGCACCGTAAGCATCATTACAATGCTGTCACGCATAACCACGCGGAGCGCCTGCAATCTTCGTGCTTTCAATGAAAGCCGCTTGCTCAATACCAGTGCAGCCGCTTCATCTGCCAGGTTGCGCACATTCTTCCATATTGTCCATAAAAACGGGATACAAAGCATCAGCAGAAGCAACCCCAGTATCAGTCCGACCGCATCGCGGCGAAGATTGAGAAATCCCGCTATAGATTCCATATAGGGAAACACAAAATTGCCGAGACTTGCGATTACAACCACGATCACTATATTGATTGCAATCGTACGGACAGTGTGTCGTGTGATGTGGCTCGCCACACTGTCGGACCCCATGTTCGTGCGCAGCGTTTCCAGCCACTCCGAGAGACGGGTGACATACGCATTCAACATTTTCGGTGAGTGACGGTCTATATAATCAGCAATCGAGTCGGCAGACCGTATTATATAAGGAGCAATAAACGAAGTGATTACTGTCGCCGTTGCCACAATAGGATAAAGATACGACACGACCACGCCCTGCTCGAGACCGATCTTGGTGATATACAGGGAGAATTCTCCCATCTGAGACATAGGCATCCCGACACGCAGTGCCGTTTTACCGTCATGTCCGGTTATAAAAGTCGCCAGCGTATTGATGATGATCTTACCTATCATGAATACACACGCCACGATAATACCGGGGATAATGAATTGCTTTATTTCCCGGACATTGATGAGCATTCCTATCGCCACGAAAAAAATCGCGGCGAACACATCCCTGACCGGCGTCGTGACATCAATAACATCATCAGCATGTTCGGTATCACCGATTAATGAGCCCATGAGGAACGCGCCTATTGCTACAGACAGCCCGAGATACCTGCTGAACAATGCCATGGCGAAACATAAGCCCAGGCTTGTGATAAGCAGTGCTTCCCGGGAATTGAACTTTCCGGTGAACCTTATAAGCCTTGGTACGATAAGCGCGCCGATCACCAGCGACGTGATGGTGAAAATAACCAGTTTCAGCGCCAGCAATCCGACATCAGCGAAATTCGCTACACCGTTTGTAACGATACCGGAAAGCACAGCGATAATGGCAATCGCGGCAAAGTCCTCGACAACCAGAATGCCCACGACCAGCTTCGAAGCATTCCTGTTCAATATTCCCGTATCGCGAAATATTTTCACGATTATCGCAGAACTGCTGATATTCAGCGCCGCGCCGAGGAATATCGAGTCGATAACATCCCATCCCATCAGCCGTCCGAGACCGTAACCAAGAGAGATCATGGTAAAAATCTCGATGCCGCCGATAAGCAATACGGAGAAACCGATCTGACGTATCTTGTGCCAGCTGAACTCAAGCCCCAGGGAAAACAGGAGGAGCACCAGTCCCAGGTCAGCGAGAAGACTGATTGTGTGCGTTTCAGTGATCGGTGAAAACGGCAGCGTATAGGGTCCGACCAGCACACCCGCGATTAAATAACCGAGTACCGGTGGCTGGTGCAGCTTGCGAAATAATAACGTCACCGCACCCGCCACCACCATTATCACCGCAAAGTCCTGAATAAGAGATATCTCTTCCATAGTCAATTATCAGTAGACCTGTGATATTACATATACCTGCATAAATACAACCGTGGTGCAAGGAAAAGTCAGTTATAAAAGGCAATCCGCAAACGTATATGCATATTACCCTCTCATTTACGGCCATATTACCGTAACACACACCGGAAAGCAAAGCATTATACACACTCTATCAGCGTATTTGGGTTTTTCTGTAACCGGATAAAAGGGAAAAAGGACTATTTACGGGGATAGGAGAGATACGGTATAGTAATGCTGCATTCTCATAAATAAGGTGGTCTCCCGTTATATGAGCCAATATCTACTGGTCGGTCTGGCAAGTATAGTTTTCCTGGGAATTATAGCCGAATGGATAGCATGGCAAGTCCGGCTTCCTTCCATTCTGCTGCTGCTGCTCTTCGGATTCATTGCAGGCCCGATTACCGGACTGCTCAATCCCGATGTGATGTTCGGGGACCTCCTTCTTCCCGTTGTATCGATTGCTGTCGCAATCATTCTCTTTGAAGGCGGACTCCATTTGCAGCTAAAAGAGCTCCGCAATACGAGGAGTACATTGCGCAACCTGATCACCATCGGCGCACTGGTCAGCTTCGTAATAGGAACGCTTGCGGCCTATTATATTCTCCATATGGCACTCGAGATATCCCTCCTTACCGGCGCCATACTCATCGTCACGGGGCCGACAGTTATCGTACCTCTCCTCAGACATCTGCGTCCTTCCGGGCAGGTAGGTTCTATCCTCAAGTGGGAAGGCATTATTATCGATCCGATTGGCGCAATTCTGGCAGTACTTGTATTTCAGGTCATTATAGCTGAAGGTTTCGGTGAAGGTATCGGGATTGCCCTTGTCAGCTTGCTTCAGACAGTAGTGATCGATAGCGCTATCGGAATAGTAGGCGCAGTACTGGTAGTAGTGCTCGTTAAAGGGTACTGGATCCCTGATTATCTGCATAGCACACTTACGCTGGCACTTGTTATCGCTGCATTTGCCATATCAAACCTGATACATGAGGACTCTGGACTGCTCGCAGTTACGGTAATGGGAATTATTCTGGCAAATCAGAACCAGGTAAGTGTAAGACATATCGCCGAGTTTAAAGAGAACCTGAGAGTGCTGCTTATTTCAAGCCTCTTTATTTTACTGGCAGCGCGGTTGAATGGCGACATGCTTAAATATATTAATGTGAGTAGTCTGATATTTGTTGCAGTATTGATATTGCTGGCACGCCCGGTTGCAGTAGCCCTGTCGACCATAAGATCGAACTTGAACTGGAACGAACGGCTCTTTCTGGCATGTCTCGCTCCCCGGGGAATCGTGGCAGCGTCTGTTGCATCTATTTTCGCATTACGCCTTGAGGCGGCAGGTTTCGCTCAATCGGAAATGCTCGTGCCTGTCACTTTTATCGTCATTTCTGTAACAGTGATAATATACGGTCTATCTGCGTCGCCATTGGGTCACTTCCTGAAAATAGCACAATCAAACCCTCAGGGATTGCTCATAATAGGAGCGCACCCCTGGGCACGTACTATAGCGACCGCACTCGATAAAGAAGGCTATAAAGTCCTTATTGTTGATTCCAAGTGGTCGGCAATTTCAAAAGCCCGCATGGAGGGAATCCCGACATTCTATGCAAACATATTATCCCAGTATGCTCTGGAAGAGATAGATCTGGGCGGAATCGGTCGCATGCTTGCTCTAACAGATGAAGACGAATTCAATTCTCTGGCAATTCTCCAGTTCGCCAATGTATTAGGTAGCAAGGAAGTCTATCAACTCTGCTCGGAAAGCGAACAGAAGGGACAAAAAGAATTGATACCCAGACATATGCACGGGCGCCGTTTATTCGGGAGAGGTATCACTTATAATTATCTCTCAAGCCGCTTCGATGCAGGTGCAGTTGTCAAAACAACCAGTCTTACACCTGAATTCGACTATCAGGCATTTAAAGAATACTACGGAAAATCAGCGATCCCGCTTTTCCTCATTGACGGAAACGGTAAACTTACCGTATTCACCAGGGACAATCCGCTAAAACCGCAGCCCGGGCAAAAGGTAATCAGCCTGATAAGCCCTCAAGCCGATAATAAGACAACGGACAAAGGGAACAGTATGGATTTTAGCAAAAACAATAGTACCATTAAGTACCTGTCTGATTAAAAGAAATTGTGGTACCGCTGTTCCGGTAGAAATGATGAGAACCGCTATTTATAATTACTTGTCACGTTGACATTTTTCCGGCAACAGGTATAATATTTATATAGTAACTTATATATTGTCCATTGACACTATACTCCTGAACCGCCACTGCTGCTCCTCATCGCCATAAAGTGTCGGGGCAACTTCTTGTAAGTCCTCATATCGACTAAATAAAGACTGCACGCAGGGTTACTATCCGTGAGAGAGGGGGAGGATCGTGAAAAAGATAACATCCGTGATTCTCGCCGGCGGACAGGGTAAGAGAATGGATATCCTGTGTCACGGCAGGGCAAAACCCGGCCTACCGTTTGCCGGCAATTTCCGTATCATCGACTTTACATTAAGCAATTGTATTCACTCGGGAATCGACGATATTGCCGTGCTCATCGATTACCAGCGTTCCTATATGGCTGACTATCTCCGGGCATGGAATAAAACGAACAGCGGGAAATATAACCTGGCAATTCTTGCACCGAAAACAGGCTCCTACAGAGGCACTGCCGACGCCGTATATCAGAACCGGAACCATTTTGTAAAACACGATTATCCATATATTCTGGTACTGGCTGCGGACCATGTATACAAGATGGACTACCGTACCATGCTCGCCTACCATCACAACAAAGTCGCCGATGTAACCGTCGGCGTTATACCGGTTCCGATAGAACAGGCACACCGTTTCGGTATCGTTCATACCGATATTAAAGGCAGAATAATAGATTTTATCGAGAAACCGAAATACCCTCCGTCCAATCTCGTTTCAATGGGTATCTATATTTTCAATAAAGACGTACTTTTCGAACAGCTTACAGAGGATTTTCAAGACGAATTTTCGAGGCATGATTTCGGGCATAGTATCCTGCCGAAAATAGTCAAGAAAAATCGTGTTTTTGCCTATACTTATAACAACTACTGGCAGGACATCGGCACGGTAGAAGCATATTACAACGCCAGCATGGAACTTACCCATACACTCCCGTCATTTACGCTCGACAGCAACTGGCCCATCCAGACCAGAGATAACCTGGTTCAGTACCCGCAATATGAAAGACAGGGAAAGGCAAATGGAAGCATTATCAGCCGGGACTGTATCGTAAAAGGCACGGTTGAAGACTCAATAATCTCACCGGGCGTTCGGATCGAGGAAGACGTGATAATCCGAAATTCAATTATAATGGACAATTCTGTTATTGAGTCCCGAAGCATTATCGACAGGAGCATATTGGACGAAGATGTTTATATTGGTAGAGGCTGTCATATCGGCCTGGGAACAAGCCTTATACCGGGAGACTGGGACATTACTATTGTCGGAAAGGGAACAAGAGTACCGCCCGATACTGTTATTGCACGCAACTGCAAGATAATGCCCTATGTCAGGCCGGAAGACTTTACGTCCCGTACTGTTCTGTCAGGTACAATAATTTGCAGGCATGGAGCAGCACAACATTAGCTATAGATAATGTTATTTTCTCCCTGCGATATAATTTTAAATCCCGCAATTAAACAAGCTCACACTATTCATAACTCGTCTGAACCGGGCAAAGACCGTATCTCCACCGGTTCCTCGTGAATAACACGCCTGACGGGATAATTGATAACAATGCCTTCTTTCTTAAAACGCGCATGGAGACGTTTTATGACCTCGGTCTTTAAATTGAACGTGCCAAGCCGGTCAGTCGCATAAACCCATAGCCACAGGTTAATATTCGAGTCTCCGAATTCATCGTACCCGAACCATGGGTCCCTGTTTTTTACCGCCTCGGGTAGCTCATCGATAACATCCTTAATAACTTCCAGGGCAACCCTTTGTACATGGGCAAGGTCGCTATCATAGCTCACTCCTACGTCGATACGGACTGCCATTTCCATGGTCGGCCCATAGTAATTGGTAATAATACTATCGGCAAGCTTCGAATTGGGAACGATGACGATATTGTTGAATGTAGTCCTAACCTTGGTGCTGCGCCATCCTATTTCGACAACATATCCGCGAACGCCGCTGTCAAGCTCGATGAAATCTCCTATATGTATCACCTGGTCCGATACTACCTGGCTTCCTGCAAAAAAGTTGCCGAGCGTCGGCTGAATCGCAAGTGCGACTGCCAGACCTCCGATTCCCAGACCGGCGATAAGCCCACTGATAGAGACACCGATATAGTCCAGCAGTACCAGCAGTCCTATAGCATAGATGAAAACCATTAACATCCTGCGTATGAATACGGTAAGGCCTTCATCAAGGGCTTTCTTCTTCATTCCCTGTACGTGCATATATCCGTTGAATAGCACGAAGCTCCACTGCACAATAATATAGGTAGTGACCACAATAATGACCGCAAGATTAGCTTTATTGACCTGTTCATGCCATGTCTCAAGGGAAATCAAATCCTTAAATGAAAAATAGACTCCCTCGAGTGCAACCAGTATAAAGACGGGCCATGACAACCTCTTCATTATCTCAGGCACTATCTTGAATTTACCGCGCTTTATCGTTTTACTGTGTATAAAACGCATGAACCAGAAAACAAACCACGCGACCAGTATGCATCCTGCGCTTATTCCAGCCCGGATAAGAATCGCGTACATAGAAGGGTCTATCTTCAAGGATATCATTCTTTCATCCCCCCATTTGTGTTAACCTTTATAATAATATACACGCCCTGTTACCAAACACATCAGTATCATCCTTTCCATACCAACTTATTAGCAGGTACTCTTGTAATTATTTATTCTTTCGGGCGTTTTATCGTACGACTATGCCAGGTAAGCTTGTCCGGCGACACAGTAAACATATGCATTTTTTCCGTTACTTTTCTCCCCCAAGTAATCCACTTCCTCGCCCAGAACCATCCGATCATACCAGCAATAGCAACCAATATGACACCCCATACGCAAAAATAAGCCCAGTGCCATTTCAATTCGGGCATATATTCGAAATTCATCCCGTATATACCGGCCAACAAGGTAAGCGGCATAAAAATTGTCGCCACTATTGTAAGCATCTTCATTGAATCGTTTTGCTTGTTTGCCACAGAGGATAAATACGTGGAAAGCGCGTTGTCGGTCATATCGCGGATCGTTTGATTCAGGTCTTCAATACGGATCAAATGGTCATAAATATCCCTGTAAAAGATTTCAGCTTCCTCGTTAATCAGTGAAAATTCACCGCGGCTCAGCCGGTTTAAAATTTCACGCTGAGGGGCAATTACCCTGTGAATTCTAAGGACGGACCGTTTCAATTTTAATATACTATCGATGGTATCCGGTACCGGTCTGCGTACTGCTGCATCCTCTACATAATCGGCGATATCGCTCATCTTATCGATCGTAGGTAGTATATTATCTATTAGCGCATCGATTATTGCATGTGCCAGAAAGTCCGCACCCTTCGTCATCCAGCGCCCCGATTCATCGACATGTGCTTCAATCGCCTTCACACTATGCAGTTGTATATCATGCACGGTGACCACATAATACGAGCCTAAAAACAACTCAAGTTCGGTAGTCTCTACTACATCCGACTCTGACTGATGATTAATGCCGTGCAATATCATGAAAAGATATTTATTAAAGTCATCGATTTTCGGTGGATGCATGTCCGGAGAAATACAGTCTTCCACCGCAAGATGATGAAAGCTAAAGTCCTGTTCCAGTAGTTCCCTGTCACTATCGGAAGGATTCTCGATATCCACCCACAGGAGTCCCTGCTTTTTCTCTATTATCTCTTTAATTTGTTCTCTGGTAAGACTGCGATTGAGAACATTGTCCTGGCTAAAATAAAAGGCAGTCATTGCCATAGTACACCTCCGTGCGGGATTTAGTGACCGTTCTATTTTACCACGTTTGCGCGAACGTTATTATGTATACCTGAAACCATTATAGAACTAATATAGTAGAAATCGTTAACGGGACTTTGATAGAATTCGTAATGAAGATAATAAAAGTTGCCAGGACAGGGGGAATATTGTGTCCGGGAAATCCTCCCTACTGTTAAATTACAGCGGAAAACGTTTTATTTTTGTATAAAATAGACGAATACCCATTTAAGGAATATGCCGGCAAATTTAACACCGCAATATTTTGAGGCGGAGAAGCGGTTCAGGGCAGCGCAAAGCCCGGAAGAAAAGATCGAGGCGCTCCAGATAATGCTTGCCGTCATGCCAAAACACAAGGGCACTGACAAGCTGCATGCCGACCTGAGAAGAAAAATCGCAAAAATCACACAGGAAGCCGAGCACCAGGCTGCTACAAATAAAGCAAGTTTCTTTATTAAAAAAGAAGGCGCGGGACAGGTCATTCTTATAGGGCTTCCTAATACAGGTAAATCTCAGCTTCTTGCATCGCTCACTGAAGCATTACCGGAAATCGCCGACTATCCTTATACCACAAAATCTCCGTTGATCGGTATGATGAGGTTCGAGAACGTTCAACTTCAACTGGTTGATACACCGCCGGTAGCTATAAGGGACTCCCGCACATGGCTCATCAACCTTGCCCGCAATACCGACCTGATCGCAATAATAGTCGATCTGACCTTTTCACCGGTAGAACAGGGAGATGCTGTATTACAGGAGCTGGAAAATATGGGTATTTTACCCGATGTTCAAGATGGACCGGAACCGCCTGCGGGAAAACTGTATAAAAAGATTATTATTATCGGCAATAAAAACGATATAGCAGGTTCGGAAACAAACTGCTCCAAGCTCTATGAACAATATAACGGGAGATTCATGGTTATAGATGTCTCCGCAAAAACCGGCAGCAATTTTGATAAACTGAGGAGCCTGCTTTTTCATTCTCTCGACGTGATCCGTGTTCATACTAAAAATCCGGGAAAAAAAGTGGACCTGAATGATCCGATGATATTAAAAACAGGGAGCACCGTTAAAGAAGCGGCGGAAGATGTTCATAAGGACTTCCGTAAAAAGCTGAAATACGCGCTCGTATGGGGGTCAGGAAAATTCGACGGACAACGGGTCAGCCAGAACCATGTACTCCAGGATAACGATATAATCGAACTGCATATTTAACCTGCTCCTCTTCCATGTCCCGCTGAATCTTGCTAGTCACAAGACCTTAATGAATAACTTCGTCCTGCCCGGAAAAGCTGACTTTCATATTTTCTTAATATTTCATTGATAAAGTGAGCGGGATTAAGGAATCTGAACTAAGGATGATACGGGTATATAAATAATGATAAGAGGACAAAGGAAAAGATTATTTACCCCTTTATTACTGCTGGCAAGCCTTTTTACGGCCGGTGTTACAGGTTGTGCCGATGATGCAGTTGAAGCAAATACCGACGGCGACGGACCTTTCTACAATGACCGGGTAGTAACGATATATATTGTGATGAGCGACAAAGACTGGGAATATACTTACAACAATGCTTTAC
>CAZAIO010000013.1:31872-34128 GCA_964485235.1 uncultured Dehalococcoidales bacterium | reverse complement strand
GCAAAGGTGTATATAGATGGGGGGCCTCCGGGAGTTGCATGATCGAGTTCGTAGTGAGTGAGAATATTTACATAAGCACATCCGGGTTTTTTGACGGTTGCCCATGATTCCCTTGGTCCGACACAGTTATAAGATAGAAAACCAAAGGTTACGTTGTCACGTGTGATTATTGCCGGACGTCTGGCTTCATCGATATTCATACCAGCGCCGGTCACGGCAATGCCGTAATTACAAAGGCCAGCTATTGTATCCTGTATACCGGCAGGACCTGAATCCCAGATATGATTGCCTGCAAGAGTGGCAACGTTAAAGCCGGCATAGGGAATAGCGCTCATGTTAATGGGATTGCAGGGTGGTGCCGCTACATCTGTCGATGCGCAAAAGCCGCCATCGGTAAAGGCTACTTCAACCTGACCAACTACTACATCGGCTGATTTCAGCGCCGATGCTACATGATCAAAATAAGTCTCAGCTTGCGGCTCATCAAGTATCAGATCACCGACAGCCATCATTGCCAACGTTTTATGTGTCATTTTTGCCCTCTTCAGGATAAAATTTTTTCTTCTATAAAAGCAGAAACCTGAGCTTTAACCTTTTCATCATCCCATTCCCTTGCATCGACAACGTCAGCATAAATGGTAAGGAAGGGAATTCCGGCATTTTCAAAAGCGATTTGCGTGAACTTGCGCGCAACATCGCGAATACAGCTTTCGGATACTATCATTACCGCACCACTAACGTTGTGCAGCTCTGCTTCTTTTAAGAGCCATTCAGGTTGACGCAAGTACTCTCCCATGACTATATGGCGACTGGCAAGAGCTCTCAGCGGGTCATCGAGGATATCTCTGGCATAGCAGTCGGCGGCAACCGAGAGATAATTTGAACAGACGAAAACAGCGCCGTACTTCTCCTCAAAATAGTGGTAGAAATCGGTATTATGCCATAGTCCCGGTCCGATCCACATGAACCTTAACCTCTCATTCGTGCAGGCAGCTTCTTTTTTGTCTACCCTCTCTTTAACCTCTTCAAAAAACATCTTTGCCTGGTCGAGCCCCCACTGTGTACCACGGTGCCACTGTGGATTCATGGTGGCACTTATCTGGTCCGGCACGCTTACCGGACAGGGTATGGTACCGGCTATCAGGTCACGGGTCTTTCTGAAATATTCTTCCTGCTCATTTATCTTTTCCATAATATCTACCAGTCTTGCATGACTGAATACTCTATCCGTCGTAATTTCCAAAAACCTTATCAGTGATTTCAACTCTTCTACTCTCAAGTCCAGTCTATGTGGTTCGATTACCTCGTCCCAGTGATGTTTTATCTTTTCCCACCAGCGCGAGTGAGATGCTGTGCTGATGGTGTGTTCGAGCGGAAAGAAAAATGTATTGTATTCGCGAGCCCAGAGTTCAAATATTTTAGTATGCGAGTCGCAGGTCAATTCTGCCAGGAGCACTGTGGGCCTGGGCAGTCCACCCCATGGTGCACGTTCCGGATTGTGGTCCATGGTACAGGCAAGCGGCAGGCTGCAGTAACGGCACAGGTTTCTCTGGTAACCCCGCTCGTTCATGAGATCGAAATAATAAGGAGACAATCGCTTGGCGGCAATAATCGCAGACCACCATTGCACCGGTATTACCGGAATATCCATGGTAAGAAATATCTCGTGAGGTGTATCTGCCTGAGCGAGTGCGAATGGCTCACCGTGGCTCAGTCTCTCTTTCGTCTTCTTGAACCATTCTTTCTGGTAAGCAGCTCCTTCAATAGAACTTTTTAATTGTTTCGCTTTCAACTTTTTACCTGCTAATGTCTTTCTATATATCTTCTTTACCGGTTTATAGATCCTTCCGCTTTATTTTTCGTATTATTGAAATGTATGTTGAGCTTATTCGAATATTCCCTGCTGCCATAGATTAATAAATTCCTCGTCGGATATACGCAGAAGTTCAGTACAAATATATTCGGTGTGTTCTCCTAAACATGGTGACGTGGTTACTTTTGCCCCGGTTTTCGATAATTTATAAGGTGGCGTTGGATGTCCAAAAATGCCTATAACCGGATGTTTCAGGGGTATAAGAAATTCCCTCATTTTTAACTGGGGATCGTGGTCAACAATATCCTGCATGGTCTGTACTACGCCTGCTGGCACACCTGCAGCCTGCAACATTTTCATAATTTCTTCGGCAGTACGCTTCGATGTCCAAGCCGCCACCAGTTTTTCCAACCGGGGAGATGTCCGTGCAGGCCTTCTGAATT